>NZ_JBIVMX010000006.1:0-155655 GCF_044753305.1 Pseudomonas sp. NPDC088429
GCATGAGCGAAATCGTTATCCAGTGGTACCGTACTTCTGCTCAAGGTCCCCAAGAGCACTACTACACCACCAAACTGGAAGACGCGATTATCGTCGCCATCAACAACAAAATGCACAACTGCCAGGATCCAGGCAACTCGCACTTCACCCACCTGGAAGAAGTGCAGTTCACCTACCGCAAAATCACCTGGACCCACGAAGTATCCGGTACTTCGGGTTCCGATGACTGGCGTGCTCCAGTCGTTTAATTACGGCTGATTGTTACAAGCATCGGCCAGCTCTGCTGGTCGATGTTGTTTTCGCAACTCCAGATTTTTGTGACAGCACGAGGAACAAGGGATGTTCGCGCCGGCCAATGAAACCCACTTTGCCCTGACCATCGAAGGTCTTTCCGCTGACTTTCAGGTGTTTACCCTGCAAGGCCGGGAAGCCATCAGCCAGCCTTTTGTCTTCGAGGTGGAGCTGGTCAGTGAGCAGCCGTCGCTGGATCTCGAAACCCTGCTGCACAAACCGGCCTTTCTGCAACTGTCGCCCGACGGCAGCGGCATTCACGGCCAGATCTACCGCGCCGCGCAAGGCGATTCCGGCAAACGCCTGACTCGCTACTCCGTGACCCTGCGCCCGCAACTCGCGTACCTCGCGCACCGCGTCAACCAGCGCATCTTCCAGAACCTTACAGTGCCGAAAATCATCGGCATGGTGCTTGAAGAGCACGGTATCCAAGGCAACGCCTACGAATTCAAGACCGGTTCGATTTATCCCGAGCGCATTTATTGCGTGCAATACGATGAATCGGATCTGCATTTCATCCAGCGCCTGTGCGAAGAAGAAGGCATTCACTACCACTTCCAGCACAGCGCCATGGGCCACAAACTGCTGTTCGGCGATGACCAGACGATATTCCCGAAACTCGCGCCCGTGGCCTATCAGCAAGACTCCGGCATGGTCGCCAGCGACCCGGTGATCAAGCGCTTCGACCTGCGCCTGGAAACCCGCACCAGCCGCATCAGCCGCCGCGATTACGACTTCGAAAAACCTCGCCTCACCCTCGAAAGCGAAAACCGTGGCGACGCCCTGCCCGACCTCGAAGACTACGACTACCCAGGCCGTTTCATTGACCGCGAGCGCGGCAAACACCTGGCCAAACGCGCCCTCGAACGCCATCGCAGCGACTTCCAGTTGGCTGAAGGCAAAAGCGATCAGCCATTGCTGGTCAGCGGCCACTTTCTGGCCCTGACGCAACACCCGAAAGCCAAATGGAATGACCTCTGGCTGCTCACCGAAGTCCTCCACGAAGGCAAGCAGCCGCAAGTGCTGGAAGAGTCGGTCACCAGCGACACCACCGCGCTGAAAGACGATTTCCATCAGGGTTACCGCAACCGCTTTCAAGCCACGCCGTGGGACGTACCGAACCGCCCGCCGCTGAACCACCCTAAACCGCGCATCCTCGGCAGTCAGAGCGCCGTGGTCACTGGGCCCAAAGGTGAAGAGATCCACTGCGACGAATACGGCCGCGTCAAAGTGCAATTCCACTGGGATCGCGAAGGCCTGGCTGACGACAAAACCAGCTGCTGGCTGCGTGTCTCCAGCGCTTGGGCCGGCGCCCAGTACGGCGGCATCGCCATCCCGCGCATCGGCATGGAAGTGCTGGTCACCTTCCTTGAAGGCGACCCCGATCAACCGCTGATCAGCGGCTGCCTGTACCACAAGGAAAACACCGTCCCGTACGAGCTGCCGGCGAACAAAACCCGCAGCACGTTCAAGACCCTCAGTTCTATGGGCGGTGGCGGCTACAACGAACTGCGCATCGAAGACAAAAAAGGTCAGGAACAGATCTTCCTGCACGCCCAGCGCGACTGGGACGAGAACATCGAGCACGACCAGAAAATCCGCGTCGGCAACGAGCGCCACGACACCGTAGAGCAAAACAGCTACAGCGAATTCAAAGCCGAAGAACACCACACCGTCTACGCCGACCGCAAAGTCGAAGCGCGCGCCAACGACCACCTCACCGTGGGCGTCAACCAGCACATCAAAATCGGCACCGGCCAATTCATCGACGCTGGCCAGGAAATCCACCTCAACAGCGGCATGAAAGTCGTGCTCGAAGCCGGCGCCGAACTGACCCTCATCGGCGGCGGCAGCTTCATCAAAATCGACGCCGGCGGCGTAACCATGAGCGGCCCGGTGATCAACATGAACTCGGGTGGTAGCCCCGGCACCGGCACTGGCGCCGCCCCGCTGATGCCCGGCATCCTCAAACAGGCCGATGCCGACAAGGCCGGCCAAGTCCTGACACCGGCGCAAATCAACACCCTCAAACGCAACGCGCCATTCTGCGAAGAATGCGAAAAATGCAAGGCAGGTGCCTGTGCCATCTGATCGACTGACACCCAAGGACTGGCTGGCACAACAGCCGCTGCAAACTGGTGAGCGACTGTATTTGGTGATCAGCGCGGCGAGCGATGCCGACGCCCTGAAAAACCTCTACCTGAGCGAACCCACCGCCCAACTCATCCCCATCTGGGGCGGCACGCCCTACTCCACCTGGCAACCGGTGATGCCCTACGTCACCGAGCTCAAGCCTAATTCGGAATTCCTGTCGTGGATCGCTGATACCGATGCTCTCGATTGGGGTTGGCTGGCGGTATCGCGTTCGGAGCCGAACGAAGTGTTCGAGCATCTACGCAGCCTGACGCAGGTGAAAATGCCCGATGGGACGGAGGTGTTTTTCCGGTTCTGGGATGGCCGGCATATCTACCCGATCCTGCATGGGCTTGGGGAGAAAGCTGCGGAAGTGATGCCGATGTTTGAGCGGTATTTGATTAATGGGCAAGCGCTGGAGGTTGGCACGCGGGGGGTGCCGAAGGTGAAGGATTGGCCTTGGTGGGAGGTGCCGAAGGATTTGTTGGATGGGTTGATGGCAGAAAACCCGTCGACCGTCATCGGCAACATGATGCAGTGGCTGCTGGACGAACATGCCGATCTGTACTTCTCGTTCCCGGAATCAAACTTGAAACAAAAAGTAGCGCGCTTCGTAAAACGCACGCCGCTCACGGAAGAAAATTTTACCGGGCTGTTGAAGGCCCATTTGGAAAATGAGGTGGTTGTATGAGCATTTTGATGGGTGAGATCGCGGGTAACCTCACAGCAGAACAACCGAATGCTCAGACCGTCATCGGCGACTTCAAGAAATGTCTGGTTGATTATCGTAGCCATGCCGAGGCTTGGTACGGCGGGTTTATGGACGCTGAACAGCAGTTCCGAGTTGGCGACGAAGTCGACACACAGGACAAGGACAGCAAAAGCAGAGCCGTCCTTTATGCGACCTGCCCGGAAAACGGCAAACTTAAACTGATCCATAGTTTCGAGTCCGCGCGATTTGTTCCGATCGGCAATACACCTGTTCGCTTGGAGCCAGTAGCAGCTGGCAGGAAGAACGAAGCGACTCAGCCGATTGAAAGAAGAATCGACTCGACCGGAATTCTGGAAATTACCGGCCTCACCCCCTACCAGAAATACAAAATCACCTTTTTCCCAAACCCTACCTCCGCACAAATAGACAGTCTTTTCAAATCCTACCAAGGCGTCATTGGTGATTTGAGTACATGGTTAACTACTCAGTGGGCCACCGAGTTCTTGCCTCTTTGGCAGGCGCATAACAACGCCTCGATGCCTGGTCGCATGCTTCAGGAAATGGAAGCTGCCTGGAAGGGATTCTGGAAAGTCGTCATGGGACTGTGGGGCGATCTCAAAAGCCTTTACGACATGGTCTCAGAGCCTCGTAAACACTTTGAGCAGTTGAAAAAGTTTTTCACTGAGGAAGAAATCAAACGCATATACAACGCCTCCAAAGAGGGCCTTCAGACGGCGATGCTGATCGCCAGCGATGAGCCTTTGATGTGGATCTACATTGGCGCTATCAAGGCGTGGATCACATTACTTCCGCCACAGACTCGTACGCAGATATTGACGCAGCTGACGTCCGAAGTTTTGCTGAATATTCTTATTGGTATTGTTCTTACCGGGGGCATCGGGCTTGCGGTTCGGGTGGTGGCAAAAGCACTCAACGTCACACAAAACAGCAACAAAGCTCTCAAATTACTTGAAGACTTTACTGCTCTGTTGATGCAAAACAGTAAAAAACACGCTACCGCACATGCGGAGGCTGCCAAACCTTTGCTGCTAAATGGCGTGGCGGATGCAAACGCAGCACGTAAAGCCGACGTGCGCATTTCAGATCCCAAACCGGCAGAAACCGCAACACAGCCGAAATCAAAACCCCCAGCCGGTGGCGGAAAAGTTGAGGCCGATGCGCAAATTCACGCTCGAGGCAAAACGGAAAACTTCACGCGAATTGAACAAAAAGAAGCCGTAAATAACGCCCCTAACCAGTCGAAAAACCCAGCGGATCAGCCAGCGCAATGCGCTAACAAAACCTGCACCAACGGCGAACCTGTTTCGATGGTAACTGGTGAAGAGCTGCTGACGCTCACTGATGGCGAACTGAGCGGGATACTTCCGTTTGAGTGGACACGTCTTTACCGCAGCAGCGCGGTTGAAATTGATGGTCGCCTTGGTCAAGGCTGGAGTCATTCACTGTCCCATCGTTTACACATTGATGATGAAGGCGTGCTCTGGACTGACAACGAAAATCGCCAGACACGGTTTCCGATGCCCACCGAGCAGCGCCCGGCCATAACAAATAGCTTGGCTGAAGCGGCGATTTATCTGGGGACTGCGCCCGGAGAATTAATTCTCACCCAAGCGGGGCCAAAACCACGCTTCTATCATTTCCGCGCAAACCGACTGATCACCATCAGTGACGCTTATGAAAACCAAGTGCATATCAGCTATGACTTGGTCGGCCGCATACAACGTATTGACAACGGCGTGGGCCGCTCTTTGCTGTTGCGTTACGACGACCACCATATTGTGGCCGTGGATCAACAGCAACAACGTTCGGAATATGACGAGCGTGGGGGACGCCGTGATCCGTGGATGACCCTACAAACGCTCGTCACCTACACGTACAACGCTCGCAACCAACTCGTATCCGCGACCAACGCAGTTGGTGAAATGGAGCGCTATCGCTACAACGAACAGCACGTAATTCTTGAGCGGCAATTGGCGGGTGGCGCCAGCTTCTTCTGGGAATGGGAACGTGAAGGCAAGTTTTCTCGCTGCGTGCGCCATTGGGCGAACTACTCGCAATTGGAAGCGCGTTATGAATGGGACGACAAAGGGACAGTAACGGTTCACAACGCCGATGGCAGTGAGCAGGTTTATGTGCATGATGACAACGCACGCCTGATCAGTGAAACCGCTGCCGACGGTGCAGAAACCCAAAAGACCTATGACGATCAGGGACGTCTGATCGCAGTAAAAGATCCGATGGGGGCCATCACTGAATATCAATACAGCGACGCCGGCCGTTTAATTGCTGTCATACCGCCAGAGGATCTACCAACCCGTTACAACTACTTCGACGGACAACTTATCGAGGTCAAACGTGGTAAGGCTCGTTGGCAGTATGACCGCAATTCCCAAGGCGACATCACCCAACAGACCGACCCCGAAGGCAATCAAACCCAGTACAACTACGACCGTCAGGGACGCTTGCTGGATATCCGTCATCCCGATGGCAGTCGCCATCAATTGGGCTGGAACAATCTCGGGCAGCTGCTTGAAGAGCGTTTGCCGGATGGCGGTCAACGCAAGTATCGCTACGATGCTTTGGGCCGACAGATCACCCGACAAGACGAATTTGGAGCAATCACTCAGTACCAATGGGACGCTGTTGATCGTCTGACTCAGGTCACTCTTCCCGGCGGTGCCACTCGCGCCTTCACCTATAACCCGTACGGACGCGTCACCGCAGAAAGGGATGAGCTCGGTCGAGTGACCCGCTACGAGTACGCGGAAAACTTGCACCTGGTGAGCCGTCGCATCAACCCGGACGGCAGCCAACTCCGCTATCGCTATGACAATGCCGGTCTGCTCCTGACTGAAATCGAAAATGAACGCGGCGAGCATTACCAACTTGATTACTTCGCCAACGGCCTGATTAAACAGGAAACAGGATTCGATGGCCGCCGCTCAGCGTATGAATACGATCTCAACGGCCAACTGCTGAAGAAAATCGAATTCGGCGACGACGGCAGTGAACTGGTTACAGAGTACCAACGTGACGCAGCAGGCCGCTTGCTCGTAAAAACCCTGGCCAATGGCGAGGAAATCCACTACAGCTACGACGCTCTCGGTCGTCTGGTAAACGTCGACGATGGAAACTGGCCACTCGCCTATGAATACGATGTGCAAGATCGCCTGACAACTGAACATCAAGGTTGGGGTACAACGCGCTACAAGTACGACAGCGTCGGGCAGTTAAGCCACTGCCGTCTCCCGGACGGCAGCAAACTCGACTACCGCCATCTGTCCGGCGGTCGTCTGAGCAGCATCGACCTCAACGGGTCACGCCTGACCTCACACCAGTTCAGCGCCGGTCGCGAACAACAGCGCCAGCAAGGTCTGCTGCTCAGCCAATACCAGTACGATGAACAGGGTCGTCTGCAAGCACACAGTGTCAGCCAGCGGGACAAAAACCTGTTCCAGCGCCGTTATAACTACGACGCAAACGGCAACCTCGCCGGTATCGACGACAGCCGCAAAGGTAACCGCAGCTACCACTACGACCCGCTCGACCGATTGATCAGCGTACGTGGCGCAACACCTGAAAGTTTCGCCCACGATCCGGCAGGCAACCTTCTCGGGCAGAATGACCTTCCTGCTGCCAATCTGGCCAACGTCAAAGGCAACCGCTTGCTGATGCAGGGCGACCGCCACTACGACTACGATGCCTACGGCAATTTGAGCCGCGAGCGTCGCGGTGCCGGTCAAAAACTCGTCACTGAATACCGTTATGACTGCCAACATCGCCTCATTGGCGTCAGCCTGCCGGGAGGGAGCACCGCGTCTTACAAGTACGATGCTTTCGGTCGCCGTATCGAGAAAACAGTAAATGGCCACACCACCGAGTTCTTGTGGCAAGGCGAACGCTTGATCGCGGAAAGCGCCGCAAACCGCTATCGCAGCTATATCTACGAGCCTGGCACCTTCCGCCCTCTTGTAATGCTCGACGGCGAAGGCCCGCGCAAAGCCACGCCGTTCTACTACCAACTCGATCACCTTGGAACACCGCAGGAACTCACTGATTACAGCGGTGAAATCATGTGGTCGGCGAAGTATCGAGCCTACGGCAACCTCGCCGCGTTGGACGTCAGCGAAATCGATAACCCGTTGCGGTTCCAGGGTCAGTATTTCGATGCGGAGACAGGGTTACATTACAACCGGCACCGCTACTACAATCCGGGGAATGGACGGTTTTTAACGCCGGACCCGATCAAGCTTGCGGGGGGGTTGAATAGCTACCAGTACGTGCCTAACCCTACGGGTTGGGTGGATCCATTAGGACTGAGTTCTGGTTGCCCTGGCAAGAAGGATATTCCTTCGCAAGACAAGCAGAATGATCCCCCACCACCAGAGCTTTCGCGTAGCGGTGCCTTCAGACAGGCGAAAACAGAAGCGGGAATACCACGATCCCAAAACCCGGATTCCGTGTTTGACCCTACTACCGGAAAAACGCAACAATATAAATATGCAAGAATGACAGACAAAGCTGGGGAGAGCATTTTAAACAGTGAAGGGAAACCGATTCTTACAAGAGAATATCAATTCACACGTGCTGACGGATCCAAAGTAATTATTCAAGATCACTCAGCAGGGCATCAATACCACGAACTAGGAAATAAGGGCGACCAGGCAGCTCACTTCAATCTGAGACCGATTGAAAACCCAAGAACAGGCAAAGTACCTGGTGCAAAAGACCACTATTATTTCAAGGAAAAAAAATGAACTCCTGGAATGAATTAGACGGAAGCTCGTTCTTTAACAGAATTTTCACAAATCCAATTTCGATTGGAGAGGTAACGCTTTTTTCTTTAAGCATAGACAACAACAGACCAGCAATAATACTTGAATTTGACATCACGGAGTATCCAGAATCACCTCCTGCGAAGTGGAGCCAGTCTGGTTTCAACACCTGCCGAATCGGCCTCAACTGCAGCAATATTGACGAGCTTCTAATAAAAAACATTCCTACCAAACAACGCCTAACCGTCACAATATTAAATGAATCTGGAAGTTACAGGATTCGTGCAATAAATGACGAATCATTAATAGAATTCACAACAAAACATCCTTTACTATGCGGCCCCTCCGCTTATTTCAATTCACCAGATTAATATTGCCGGCCATTCAAATATCGAACGTTAAAAGCCAGGGAGGCATATCACTGCGTATAGAAGAATTAGCGCCGTCACCCAATTTCAATTGGATACGCTGATCGAGTAAACCAAGTTGCCCGGCTCGGCGGAACGGTTCGCAGGCCGTGTCACTGCGGTACGGGATGTGCTCGGTCGCGTGACCCGCTAAGGTTAAGATTTAGATTGTTCTCACAGACCGAAGTAGACCCCAAGGGATTCAAAACAGTGACCGGCGAACAAATCGAATAAAAAATTGGATCAATTTGTGATAGAAATATCCATATGAAAATTACTCCATGAAATCGAACCAAGAAGACGAGTCGTATGAAAAACTCTATATCTGGATAGGAGAATCGGAAGAGTCGAACTGGACTGAATACAGCACTGAGCTCGTTGCAAAAACAGTACTTATTGATTTCACACAGAAGCAATGGGAGAAATTGGAAAAAGAAGTTTTAGAGAAGCCCGAGTTTTGGCAGCAACGCTGCGCAGTGTCCTTAGGCGAAGATCGTAGCGATCACGCTGTTACGATTTTAAAACTTTTATTATCAAAATCGCCATACAAAGACGTAAAAACACTGTCAGCGTACGAACTCGATTGGGCTGAAGTGCCAATCGAGAAAAAATACGCCAGCTTTATAAAAAAGATAATTGACACAATCCCTTCGTCTGAAATCGAGCCAGAAATTTACAGCCTGCTTGCAAAAGCGGAAAGATCAAAACTATAAAAAACAATCATGAAGCCATTACCGCTCAACGGACACTACGTCTACTACAAAGCACCTTGGTTACACTGGGCTCATTTGAATTTCGGTTTAAAAAAAGGCCTCATCAATGAGCAAGGCATTGCTGACTATATCTGCGACGGACTAACAAAAATATCTCCTCCAGAGGCTTATGAAATCGCCACTCTTGGCGCAACAGAGCATCAATTGCTGCGAGAATTACTGCAAACCCTCCTCAGCAAAGACTCGCATCAAGTAGAAAGTGAAGAAGCAATCAGACCTTGGATTTATCTGACTCTTTCTTATTTATTCGAAAATAAAGATTTGGCAGATGACCCCTTTGAAAGCATAGAGGAATTATATGCAGATCTAGGCTATCCGGAAGAAATTGCACCAATAATTAGATACATGCCATTAACTGAAGGCGCAGTCGGCTCTGAGGAATTACTCTACGACAACTGGAAAACAATATTATCCAATTACGAAGATTATTTTCAGAACAGAATCAAACAACATTGACGCTCAGTATCTATGATCGAGATGTAGAACGCTGCTGGTGAAGCCGAACACTATCGCTACAACGAACAGCACGTCATTCTCGAACGACAACTGGCGGGCGGCGCGGCGTTTTACTGGGAGTGGGAAAACGAAGGCAAGCTGTCTCGTTGCATCCGTCACTGGGCCAATTTTTCGCAAATGGAAGCGCATTACGCCTGGGATGACAAAGGCAGCGTGACCGTCACCAACGCCGATGGCAGCGAAGAGGTCTATACCCACGACGATCAGGCGCGACTGATCAGCAAGATCGACCCGGACGGTGCCGAACACCTCAAGGCTTACAACGACAAAGGCCAGTTGATCGCGGAAAAAGGTCCGCTGGGCGCGGTCACCGAATACCGCTACGACGACAACGGCTTGATGACAGCCGTCATCCCGCCGGAAGACGAAGTCACTACCTACGAATACATCAACGGTTTCGTCAGCGACGTACAGCGCGGCAAAGCCAATTGGAAATACCAGCGCAACCGTCAGGGCGATATCACGCAGCAAATCGATCCCGACGGAAATGCCACGCTCTACAGCTATGACGGTCAGGGCCGCCTGCTGGAGATTCGCCATCCGGACGGCAGCCGTCACCAACTTGGCTGGAACAACCTCGGACAATTGCTGGAAGAGCGACTCCCCGATGGCGGCCAACGCAAGTACCGTTACGACGCGCTGGGTCGACAGATCACTCGGCAGGAAGAGTCCGGCGCCATTACCCAATATCAGTGGGACGCCGCTAACCGACTCGCACAGCTGACGCTGCCAGGTGGTGCAACGCGGGCTTTCACCTATAACGCTTATGGCAATGTCACCGCTGAACGCAATGAGCTCGGCCGCATCACCCGTTACGAATACGCTGATAATCTGCATCTGGTCAGCCGGCGCATCAATCCCGACGGCAGCCAACTGCGCTATCGCTATGACAACTCGCGTCTGCTGCTGACTGAAATCGAAAACGAGCGCGGCGAGCATTACCACCTCGACTATTACGCCAATGGTCTGATCCAGCAAGAAACCGGCTTCGATGGTCGTCGTACGGCTTACGAGTACGATCTCAATGGCCAACTGCTGAAGAAAACCGAGTTTGGTGACGATGGCAGCGAACTGATCACCGAATACCAACGCGATGCCGCCGGACGACTGTTGGTCAAAACCCTGGCCGATGGCGAGGAAGTTCACTACAGCTACAACGGCCTCGGTCGGCTCGTAAGCGTCGATGACGGCCACTGGCCGCTCGCCTACAAATACGACCTGCAAGACCGCCTCATCGAAGAACACCAAGGCTGGGGTACCCTGCGCTACGAGTACGACAGCGTTGGCCAGCTCAAACACTGCCGCCTCCCTGACGGCAGCAAACTGGATTACCGTCACCAGCCTGGTGGGCAACTCAGCACCATCGACCTCAATGGCTCTCGCCTGACCGCTCACCAATTCAGCGCCGGTCGAGAACAACAGCGCCAGCAAGGTCTGCTGCTCAGCCAATACCAGTACGATGAACAGGGTCGCCTGCAAGCACACAGTGTCAGCCAGCGGGACAAAAACCTGTTCCAGCGCCGTTATAACTACGACGCAAACGGCAACCTCGCCGGTATCGACGACAGCCGCAAAGGTAACCGCAGCTACCACTACGACCCGCTCGACCGATTGATCAGCGTACGTGGCGCAACACCTGAAAGTTTCGCCCACGATCCGGCAGGCAACCTTCTCGGGCAGAATGACCTTCCCGCTGCCAATCTGGCCAACGTCAAAGGCAACCGCTTGCTGATGCAGGGCGACCGCCACTACGACTACGATGCCTACGGCAATCTGAGCCGCGAGCGTCGCGGTGCCGGTCAAAAACTCGTCACTGAATACCGTTATGACTGCCAACATCGCCTCATTGGCGTCAGCCTGCCGGGAGGCAGCACCGCGTCTTACAAGTACGATGCCTTCGGTCGCCGTATCGAGAAAACCGTAGATGGCCACACCACCGAGTTCTTGTGGCAAGGCGAACGCTTGATCGCGGAAAGCGCCGCAAACCGCTATCGCAGCTATATCTACGAACCTGGCACCTTCCGCCCTCTCGTAATGCTCGACGGCGAAGGCCCGCGCAAAGCCACGCCGTTCTACTACCAACTGGATCATCTTGGCACCCCGCAGGAACTCACCGATTACAGCGGTGAAATCATGTGGTCGGCTAAGTATCGAGCCTACGGCAACCTCGCCGCGTTGGACGTCAGCGAAATCGATAACCCGTTGCGGTTCCAGGGTCAGTATTTCGATGCCGAGACAGGGTTACATTACAACCGGCACCGCTATTACAATCCGGGGACTGGAAGGTTTCTGACGCCGGATCCGATCAAGCTTGCGGGTGGGTTGAATAGCTACCAGTACGTGACGAACCCTACGGGCTGGGTAGACCCACTAGGTCATAGCGAATGCCCAGGAGCAGGGAACGGTGATTCAGGATCATCGAAGAAGCCTGAGGACACAACAAAAGTAAAAGAAGGGGCCCCCTCTCCTCCGATCGCAGACAGAAAATTTAAACAGGGAGAAGACGTACGTCACTTTTAGAAGCACGGCGAGGAAATTGGGCAAACACTCGGGCACGAAAATTACTCTCTAGAACAATACATAGCTGACGCAAACTCGGTAATTCGTAACGGGACATTTGCACCCGAACTGAATGCTTTCGTTGCAATCCCAGGAGGAGTTGGGAGCGCCAAAGGGTTACTCGTGGGAGTCGACAGAGCTACTGGGGAAATTACAACCATGCACCTAAAGTCTGTTTCATTTTTTGAAACTAAAGCCCCGAGCCTAGGATGGAAGGCACAACCTAAGTCAGCCAAGACAGATACGATTGGCTCAGACCCACATGTCGGCTGGAAATATCCATACGGCCAACAAACACCAGAGTGAGCACTGTGATAGTAAAAAATATTAAGTGGATATCTCAAATTTCCGAAGAAGCCGAAGTGGAAATAAGCGATGGCGAGTTCACTTGCATTGCCTTTTCCCATCCTTGTAGAGCGAGCATCGGGGACAAAGTAAATGAACCCCTGCATATTTTTTCGATGAAAAATGCAATGCGCTGCACAGAGCTTGCGGAATTAGGAATTTGGAATATTCAAGGACAAGACTTATCCAGAAAGGTCATCGCTAGAGTATTAGACACTTCAGAGCAAGTAGTAACGGTTGGAAAAATAACAATGACAATTGATGACTATCTACCGGGCGGAATCATAGTCGGAGACTTAATCGAATTTGAATGTGCGCGCATCGATCTTTGGTGAAGCCAAAAATAGTAATCTCTCGAAGCAGTCTCTATTCAAAAGACTTCTGCACTTGGTCTTTCTCTGAATAATCTGGCCGAAACAATCCGGCTTTTACAAGAATACCTCACCCAAATGGAGGGCACCCACCATTATCGGCAGAAAAAACTCAGTGATATTCAAAATTGCAGGTAACGAAGTCGATCCAAATACGGTAACCTATAGAAATCTTGGATTTGGAGAGGCTTCATCCTATAAACAAAAATGTACGAGATAATAATAAATCTCAACGAATTGTCTGAGAAATTCATTTCACACGCAAACTCGTTCATTTAAGAATGCAAAACAAATGATTAAAACCAAGACCATGCGGACATTTCAGAACTTCGCAAAGTAAACCATCCGATATCTAATGCATCGCTAACAAACCATCGAGACCTAGCAGTCAGCCTAATCAAAGACTATTTATATTTTTAGCTGTTCTATTTTTTATTTCCGAATTCCCCCAATCTGAGAGTCCTCACAAATAAAATACAGGACATTCGCACAAACGAACACTCTGGAATAATTACGGGGAATACATACCCGTTCAAAAACACGGCATCTAGATCAATTCATTACTCATGAGACGTGAAAAAAACTCCTGCAAACTCCAGCAGCAGAAAAAGGTTACGAGAAAGTGAAAATCTTCCTAAATATTGAAACCTTGCCAAACTACCCTCACCCCGAAAATTTTCTAAATTTTGCAACTATCCAACCAGAGGTCGATATTGAGCCGTGGTGGCTGCTGATTTACAGCAAAGGAAAAGTCAACAATTGGCATGAGACTCTCAAAAAGCTTTACCCTAAACGCACATTAGTTCCTTTTGCCAAATTCAACGCTAACGATGACATTGCGTGTTTTGATGGTGAGGATATTTCAGGCAACCCAAAAATCTTTATCATTCACGCTTACGCGTCAGAAGGATGGGAGCTCCACGACACTTCCCCACACTTTGATGAATGGCTAAAAAAAGCAATTGAAACACATGAAGAGTGGAATAAAGAAGAATAGCAAAACCAATACAAAATATGCTTTCCTACAGAAATCTTCTAAAAAATTCGCACCCCGAATTTATAATCAAAAAGGGAACAGATTTACTCTCGCAACATGAAAATAAATCTGTTCCCTTTTATTAGATGGTTCACCTCAGACCTAACCACCGCCCGACTGGACACAGCCTGCTTCACCATCAACGGTGAATAAATGGTCAACCAGTGGATCAGGTTACTCAACTTTCAGATTCCTAAGCTAACCTTCGCATCATGATTCGCCGGGCGCGATGGTAAAGCTGTCGAACACGGCGACGACGGACGCAGCTTCTTTTCTTCAGCGTTGATGGGCCGCGCATTTTAGCGTGTAAAGATACCCAGCAACTACGCCGATTCACCAATTCAGGAAGCTCCACCGCGTCCACCCTCCAACACACCCTGAACCCTTCCTTAACCCCAAAATTAAGGTTCACCTAAGGTTCCATCGTTACCATCCCGCCCCATGAACCACTGTCGCCCATGAGTCGCGGATGAGACCTTCTGATATGAAAGCCTTAGATTTTCCAGCCCAGCAGCAGGCGAATTTCAGCGTTGTGCTGGTGAATTACAAGACGCCGGACTTGACCAAAATGTGCCTTGAGCTGCTGCGTGAGCACGCTCAGGAGCAGCGCATTCCGGTGTGGGTGGTGGACAACGATTCCGCAGACGCTAGCCTCGATTATCTGCGTACGCTCGACTGGATCAATTTGATCGAGCGCCCTTCTGTAAAAGGTGAGCAGGGTCATATCGCGCATGGCAAAGCGCTGGATCTGGTGCTGGACAAGGTTGAAACCGATTATCTGTTTCTGTTGCACACCGATACCTTTGTTTATGACAAAGAGGTGTTTGCGATGATGATGCGCGAGTGCGCGAATAATCCGGATATGGCCGCCGTCGGTTGTGTCGAGCAAATCAATCGCGGGATGCTCAGAGAGACATGGCGATTAACTTCGCGTTTCTGCAAGCATTATGTCCGTCGCGCTAAAACTCAGTTGGGTTTGAAAACCAAAGAGCCGAAGCCGTATCGGGAAACTCATCTGAAGAGTTTTTGCACGTTGTGGAATGTTCGTCTGGCCAAGTCTCATGGTTTGCACTTTTGCATGGATGATCGGGTGCCTGGATATACGCTGCAGGATCGCATGGTGAGCTTGGGCTATGGCATCAAGTTTCTGTCGCCACGCAAGATCTTCAGCTATCTGGATCACATCCAGTCAGGCACGGTCGCGGCCGCAGGCACCTACGGCAAGGATCATCGGCGTACGAAAATGTACGAGGCGTCGATCAAGCGTCTTGAACAGCAGCGAGACAAGGCCGGGATGCAAGCATCGGCATAATTTTAAGACACAAAAAAGGGCGACTATTCAGTCGCCCTTTTTTGTTGCCGAATTCTGTATACATACGCTTCGTTTAAAGTGTTCGCCCAGTGTTATGGCCTGGCAATCCATGCACCGGTAAAGAGCCCTGACACTGGGCGAACGGAAGGGATTTTAATTGAAGTTGGCGCTTATGTCGTCATGAAGAATTGTGAAATTTATGTACTGGAAAGTTAAAAACTCTGTCACCCGGATATTTACCGGCAAACTTTCTACAGAATCTTTTATATGATTGTTCTCATACACAAAGCTGTACAAGAACAATCATTCTGTAGAGTTAATACTCAGCTTTCATGCTGACTGGTCACTTTTAATATATCGGTGTAAGTGACGATGACGCTCTGCCCTACTTTCAAATCTTTCAATTTCGCCTGAATCTCAGGCTTTTTCACGTCGAGTGTTTTCGATTGGCCCGACGGGTTTTCCAAGGTTACCTGATTCTTCTTCAAATCAATTTTGGTGATTTTCAGTTGTACCTGAACCTGACGGAATGCTTCGCCACCCGGGTTATCAGTGCCCGGCGCCTTGCGCAGTTCGCCGGTGCGTTCGGTCGTGCCAGGCAGACCTTTATCCACGTCGGTATCCAGGTAAGCGGCGACAGAACGCTGGACTTGGACTTTGACCAGATCACCGACCTTGAGGTTGGCGAGGTTTTTCGCCTTGTCGGTGAGTTGTACGTGAACCTGACGGCCTTCCGCGCCTTCGAGCACAACCTGATGGTTGGCGGGATCGACGGAGACGACTTTGGTGGTGACCTGATCCGCTTCGATGGTGGCGGACAGCGGAATATCGGCGGCAAATGCTCCGAAGCTGGTGGCGGACAGTACGGTTGCGAGGGTGATGGCTTTGGCCAGTGCGTGGAGCTTCATAAGCAATACTTTCCCTGTGATGAATGGCAGCCACCGTCGCCAAAACGTTTTTGGCGACGGATGTCCGATTGAGCATAGACGCTGTTCAGGGCTTGGTTTGAGATTGTTTTGCGGTGTCTTGTGCGGTGGATTCGCCGCTGGGGGTGCCTTTGCCGTGGCTTTGGCGCTGCTTGGGATCTGTGGGGCGCAGGGCGTCGTTGTCGCGCTCGGTTTCACCGGCGGGACGCGGTTCGTCGGGGTGTTCGCTGGGAGTGATGGGTTTCATGGTGGGTGTCCTCAGGCTTCGGGGTCGTCGAGTTCGCGGGCGACGTTGATGGCGGGCGAATCCTTGTGCAGGTCGGCGGCTTTGGCACGGAGGATCTGCCATTGCTCAAGGTCGATGGCGCCTTGGCCGAGCAGGTCGTCGGCGATGCGTTGCAGATCCAGGTAGTGAGCGTCGGGGGATTGCTGCCAGTAGGTTTCATCGTCGAACAGACGCTGCCAGGTGGTGAGGTCTGGGGGTTGCAGGTCGTCGCTCATGATCAATCCTCGACAGGTTTCTCTGTAGAGGACACCACAGCAACCCGAGTTCAAACCGATCCGTGTAGGAGCTGCCGGAGGCTGCGATCTTTTGATTGTTTAGCCAGCGAGATCAAAAGATCGCAGCCTTCGGCAGCTCCTACAGGGGTTTGTGGTGTTTGGATAATTAGTAGCCGGTCATTTCCAGGTAGCCCTGGCCCGGGTGACTGCCCGTGATGTTCACCGGGCCTTCCCAGTAGGGGATGCGCAGGTTCATCCACGCCTTGGGGTTGAGCGCGTTGATCTGGATGTCGAGGTGTTTGTCGGGGATGCTGATCACCCAGCGGATCGGCAGTTTGCGCCCGGCGACGTTGGCGGTGTCTTGCGGTGTGAGGGTGATCTGCTCGCCGCTCAGGGTTTGCGTCTGGCCATCGGCAGCGATCCACGTGCCGGTCAGGTAAGGCGCGCCGTCCTTCTGGCGGGTGCGAAAGAGCATGACTTTTTCACCACTGTCCAGATGCAGAGAAAGCCAGTCCCAGCCCGTCTGGTTGGCGCTCAGCGGTTGGCTGCTCCACTCGCGATCAAGCCACGCCGGGCCGCTGACGGTGTAGGTCTGCCCGTCGATCTGCAACGTACCGTTGGCCTGAAAAAACGGCTGACTGTAGTAATACGACGCCTGCCCTTCTGCGGATTTGCGGCTGAAGCCCTTCTCACCCTGCAACACCAATGGCCGACTGGAGGTGAGGTGCAGTTGATAGGCGAAATCTCTGTCGCGAGCGCTGAGCTGTAGATCGCTCAAGGGATCGGCAGCCTGACTGCTAAACCGCCAATCATCGATCCACGCGTCAAACGGCGCCACGCGAACGCCGGCCTGGCCCACGCCACCGCGTGCATAACGTTCGGCGGCGTGATGTGCAGACGCCGACGTCACCGCCGCATGCCCCAGCCAGATCACCTGATTGCTCCAACCCGACTGCTCCGGCACGGGTTTCAGGGCGCTGCGAAACAACGTCCATTGCACGCCGAACTCGTTGCCCTGCCGATCCTTGAGATTGGCGGTGACGTACCACCACTCGATGCGAAATCCATCATGCGCGCCGTGATCCGCCGGAAAACTGAACACCCGCCCCGGCACCACCGCCGTGTACGCCTCGGCTTTATCGCCCATCCCGGCAAAGCCCTTCTGCTCAGGCGCCGGTTGATCGCAACCGCCGAGCAGCAGCGCGAGCATCAGCACCACGCGGTTAATCCTCATGGGCAAACGTCCTCAACAAATCCGCCGGTTGCGTGCGGTACAGCGAATACAGCGGCCATGCCGAAGCCAATAATGTCGCCAGCAACGCCAACCCCATCAGTTGCAGCAATTGCCATGGGAACACCCGCAACGGCAGGCGCCAGCCAAACGCCTGCACGTTAATCACCGCGTCCAGGCACCACGCCAGCGCGATCCCCAACGGCAACGCCAACACCAGCGTCAGCACCGCCAGCAGCCAGGTTTGACCGAGGTTGAGCAGCATCAACTGTTTGCGCGTCACGCCCAACGCCCACAGCGGCGCGAGTTGACTGAGGCGACTCTGACTCTGGGTCAGCAGGCTGATAAACAGCGCCACGCCAGCGACCGCGAGGGTCAGACTGTTCAGCGCCGCCGTCGCCGCGAAGGTGCGTTCGAACACTTGAACCGACCAGCCCTTGAGCCGCGCCTGATCGACGATGCGGCTGTCATCCAGCTGAAACCGCGTCTGCAACGCGCTCAACAATGTTGGAATATTTTTCGGCTCGATACGCAGGTTAAAGCGGTTCGGCGTCAGTTGCGGCCAGCCGCGCAATAGGTGATTGACGTTGACCAGCAAGTGCCCTTTCGGATTGCCGTAATCGGCGTAGATGCCGACGATGCGCGGCGACCATGGGCCGTTGGGCGTGGGGATCGTCAGGTGCTGGCCGGCCTGCAGTTTCAGGCGGCGGGCGAGTTGTTCGCTGAGCATCACCGCATCGTCCGTCGCCAAGTGGCCCCACGGATCGCTGCCGCTGGAATCGAGCAACGGCCAGTGCTCGCGATAATGCGGGTGATCGATCACGCCAAAGACATCCGCCGGCCAGCCTTGCAGCGTCACCGACACCTGCCAGTTGGGCAGCACCGCTGCGACGTTCGGCTGTTGCCGCAGCCAGCTGTACATTTCGCGGGACTGCGCCGGATTGCTCGGATTTATATAGAGCTCAGCGCTCAGACGTTGTTCGAGCCAATCGTTGAAGGTCTGACGAAAACCCGAGGTCATGCTGCCGGCGCCGATGTTGGCGGCGAGGGCCAACAGCAACGCCATCAGCGCCAGACTTAGCGCCGGCAACTGCTGGCGGCAATCGGCGAGAAACCACTGACCGAGCACCGAACGACTGCGCCCGAGCAATTGATTGAGTATCGCGCTGAGCAACACCGGCAACGCCAGCGCGGCGCCGAGCAGCAGCCCGGCCATCAACACAAAGCCACTCGCCAGGCTGTCACCCCAGATCAACGCAGCCAGTGCAATCGCAAGCAGCACTGCCGCCAGCCAACCTTGCCGACGCAACCAGCGCGCATATTGCTGATGCCAGGCTTGCGGATCGGCCACGGCCAACAGTGGCAATCGTGCCGCGCGCAGCAGGCTGTTGCCGCCGGCGAGCAAGGCGCCGAACAGGCTTAAACCGATGCCGCTGAACCACCACCAAGGGCTCAGGCGCAACTGCCCCGCCACTTCCGCGCCGTACAAACCGCGCAGACTGGAGGCGACATCCGGCAGCAATACACTGGCCAGCCAGTAGCCACTGATCACGCCGAACACTCCGCCGATCAGCGCCAGCATGCCCAACTCAACGATCAGGCAGAGGATCAACATTCGCGCGCTGACACCGCAGGCGCGCAACGTACGCAGCAGGCCTCGACGCTGCTCCAATGCGAGGCCAATCGCCGCGTGGACGATAAACAAACCGACCAGAAACGAGAGAAATCCCAAGGCATCCAGGTTGAGATGAAAGCTCTCGGTCAGCCGCGCCAGATTGTTTTCCTCGCCGCTGCTTTTCAGCTGCAACTGACCTGTGAACGAGGCCGGCAACTCGGCGTGAAAGTCCTTGGGCAGCAACAGCCGTGACAGTTGCCCCGGCTGTTCGAGCAGGGTTTGCGCGATACCGATGTCGACCAGCAACACACCGGGTGCCATGTCCTTTTGCACCCGCAGCGGCGGCAATGCCAGGCCGTTAACCGTCTGCGGCGTGGCGCCCTCTGCGAGGTTCAAGGCCTGCAGGGTATCCGGGGAAATCCATGTGCTGCCGGGCGGCGTGAAGAACTCGACGATGCGCTCGATCGGCATGGCCTGCCCGGCCACCGCCGAGTCCGTCGGCAGCGATACCGGCTCGATGCCCATCAATTGCAGCCGCTGAT
The DNA here is from genome assembly GCF_044753305.1 of Pseudomonas sp. NPDC088429. Classification (NCBI taxonomy): domain Bacteria; kingdom Pseudomonadati; phylum Pseudomonadota; class Gammaproteobacteria; order Pseudomonadales; family Pseudomonadaceae; genus Pseudomonas; species Pseudomonas sp. NPDC088429. The sequence continues at coordinate 20,067 of NZ_JBIVMX010000006.1, forward strand.
TTTCGTGATCCTTGAGCATCAAACGGCCCTGCAACAGCGGCGACACCGGCCAACCCTGTCGACGCAGATCGACAAACCATTGCTGGGTGAACGTTGCGCCGCTCGGGGTACTCAGGCTGGCCTGCGGTTCGCCGCCGATCATCTGGCTGGCGCGGGCGTAGCTGTCGCGGGCCTGACTGTTCAGCGCTTCGACGCCGGTCAGCAAACTGGTCGCCAGCCACAACCCGGTCAGCACACTGAAAAACTGCACCGGATGGCGCCGCCAATGGCTGAGCAGCGCACGCAGGGTCTGGCGAAAAACCATCACGTCAGCCGACCTTTGGACAGCACCACGCGCTGCGCCAATTGCGCCGCGACCCGCTGACTGTGGGTGACCATCAACAAAGTGGTCGGCGTGTCATTAAGTAATTCGAGCAACAGCCGCAGGACTTCATCGCTGGTCGCTTCGTCGAGGCTGCCGGTCGGTTCATCGGCCAGCAGCAATTTTGGCTGCGACGCCAGCGCCCGGCCCAACGCGACGCGCTGTTGCTGTCCACCGGAAAGCTGTTCCGGATAACGTTTGAGCAGATCGCCAAGGCCTAAACGCTGTACCAGATGCGCCTGCCAGCGCGGCTCGTGGCGCCCGGCGAGTCGCGCTTGAAACGCCAGATTGTCCTCAACGCGCAAACTGCCGATCAGGTTGAACTGCTGGAACACCAGACCGATTTCAGTACGCCGCCAGTTCGCCAGTTGCGCTTCGTTCATTTCCTCCAGCCGATGCTCGCCGCTGCGGATGCTGCCGCGATCGACCTTGTCCAGACCGGCCACCAGGTGCAGCAAAGTGCTTTTGCCACTGCCCGATTCGCCCATCAGCGCGAGGCTGCTGCCAGCCTCCAGCGTCAGGTCGACGCCTTGCAGCACCGGCAAGGAACCCTGGGGGGTGGCGTAGCTTTTGAAGACGTTGCGAACCTCAAGCATGGCAAAACCTGATCAATGAACCTGCGCCAAGGATAGCGGCCCTGAATGGTTTTTGTCCGTTGACGATCACCGCCGCGCCAGAGCGCCGCCCTACCCTCTGAAACTGGTTCACCCATAACGATAAAAACCGGAGACGCCATGCAACGTTTCACTTTGAGCCCCCGCGGCCTGTTGGCCTGCCTGATCACCGCGTGTCTGAGCCAGTCGGTGCTCGCCGCCGACGCGCCCGTCGCCCCCAGCGCACAGACCATCGCCAGCAACGCCGCTGTTCTGAAACAACTGCCCTTCAGCGACCGCACCGATTTCGAATCCATCAGCAACGGCCTGATCGCGCCGTTCAAGGGTCAGATCAAGGACGCCAGCGGCAAGGTCATCTGGGACGTGCAGGCCTACGACTTCCTCGCCAAGGATCAAGCGCCGGAGTCGGTAAACCCGAGCCTGTGGCGACTGGCCCAGCTCAATGCGCACGCCGGTCTGTTTGAAGTCAGCCCGAAGTTGTATCAGGTGCGCGGCCTCGATCTGGCCAACATGACCATCATCGAAGGTGACGACGGGCTGATCATCATCGACCCGCTGACCATGGCCGAAACCGCTAAAGCGGCGCTGGATCTGTACTACGCCAACCGTCCGCACAAACCGGTGGTCGCCGTCATTTACAGCCACACCCACGTCGACCATTTCGGCGGCGTGCGCGGGGTGATCGACGAGGCGGATGTGAAGGCTGGCAAGGTCAAGGTGTTCGCCCCGGCCGGGTTTATGGAGCACGTGATGAGCGAAAACGTGATGGCCGGCAACGCCATGAGCCGTCGCGCGCAGTACCAGTTCGGCAGCCTGTTGCCGCGCGGTGAAAACGGTCAGGTCGATGCCGGTCTGGGCAAGAGTTCGCCAACCGGCGGCACGGTCACGCTGATCCCGCCGACCGATTTGATCACCAAGGAACTGGAAACCCGCACCATCGCCGGCATTCCATTTGAGTTCCAGCTGACGCCGGGCACCGAAGCACCGGCGGAAATGAATATGTATCTGCCGGAGCTGAAAGCCCTGTGCATGGCCGAAAACGCCACGCAAATGATGCACAACGTCCTCACCCCGCGCGGCGCGCAAGTGCGTGACGCCAAGGCCTGGTCGCAATACCTCGACGACAGTCTGGCGCGCTACGGCGACAAGGCTGACGTGCTGTTCGCCCAACACAACTGGCCGACCTGGGGCGGCGAGCGGATTCGCACGTTCCTTGCCGACCAGCGCGACATGTACGCGTTCCTCAATGACCGCACCTTGCACCTGCTCAATCAGGGCCTGACGCCACAGGAAATCGCCGACACCATCACCAAACTGCCGGGCTCGCTCGACCAGAAGTGGTACACCCGTGGCTACTACGGTTCGCTGAGTTTCAACACCCGCGCGGTGTATCAGCGCTACATGGGTTTCTACGACGGCAACCCGGCCAACCTCAATCCGCTGCCGCCGGTGGACACCGCCAAACGCACGGTCGAGGCCATGGGCGGCGGCGCGGCAGTGCTCGATAAAATGCGCAAAGCCGTGGCCAGCGGTGACTATCGCTGGGCGGCGCAGTTGGGCAATCAGTTGTTGTTCGCCGAGCCGGACAACGCCGAGGCGCACAAAGCGCAGGCCGAGACGCTGGAGCAATTGGGTTATCAAAGCGAGAACGCCACCTGGCGCAACATGTACCTGACCGGCGCGATGGAACTGCGCAACGGCGTGCCGCCCCATGCGGGCACGTCGGTGTCGGTGGACATGGTGCGGGCGATGAGCCCGGAAATGTTCTTTGATTATCTGGCGGTGCGGCTGGACAGCGACAAGGCTGTGAATCATGACCTGACGTTGAACTGGACGTTTGATGACCTGCAGAAGGACTTTAATCTGACCTTGCGCAATGGTGTGCTGACGCATCGGGCCGGGCTCAATCCAGCGGCGGACGCGAGTGTCAGTTTGAGCAAGGACACGCTGGAGAAGATCAGCCTCAAGCAACTGGATTTCCCGACGGCGATGCAGAAAGGCTTGATCAAGTTGCAGGGGAACGGGAAAAAACTGGGCGAGTTGATGGGCAGCCTGGATACGTTTGGGCCGCAGTTCAATATCGTTACGCCTTAAGGTCAAAAGATCGCAGCCTTCGGCAGCTCCTACAGGTGATTGCATTCCTCTGTAGGAGCTGCCGAAGGCTGCGATCTTTTGCTTCTAAATAACCTCAACCACAGGCATCCGCCATTTCTGCTCAACCACTTCTTGCTTCGGCCCGTACAAGCGCAAAATCACGTTAAACGCCCCGTTCTGCGGTGTCGGCAGCCAATTACTCTCCTCCTCCGCCCCCGGCGAATTCGCCTGCATCCATAACGTCAGCCCACCATCCGCATCGCGCTGCAATTGATCACGACTGCTCAAGCAATACCGATCAAGCGGATTCGCCACCAACTGCCGATCCGGCAAGTCATACAACGTCAGCGACCAGAACTCACTGGCCGGCGGCAATTGCCCCGGTGCAAAACGCAGGCGATAACGCCGGCCGCCCTGCAACGGTTGCCCCTGATTATCCAGACGGCTACCGGTGTAAAACGCCTCCTCAACACTGTTGCCGTAAATCCCCAGATACGCCCCGACCGCACGATTCAGATAATTGCCATGCATTGCCTCACGGTTACCAAACAGGCCAAGCGTGGAGCGTGTTTGCGCAGCGGTCTCTTGCAGTTGCGCTTGCGCCAGTTTGATTCCGGCGGCGATCGCTTGCTGCTTTTCGACCGGCAGCACGGCGAAGTCAAAAGCCTGCCCCGGGACAATGCCGATGCGTGCGAAGCGTTCGCGCAATGCTTGTTCTGCAGGTTGAGTCGGGCACAGCGCGAGGATCTGATTAAGCACCGCGATAAACGACGGCCCCAACCCGGTTCTTCTGTCCCACGCCGGCCAGTCAATCGCCGGCGCCGCCAGCGGGCCCGGGCTGCCGCTGTATTCATGCAACCCACGCAAACGGTATTGCTCCTGCAACGCACGCACTGCCGGCATGTCGTCGGCGTTCTTCAACCCGGTACGTCCGAGCAGCATGACAATCTCGGTTTCGCTGCGCAGCACGGCTTTGATGCCCATCGGCGTCGGCCCCTGCCAGTTCGGCCCGGCGATCAGATAATCCCCCGCCTCGCGTCCGGTGCTGAGCACGCCGACATAGGCAAAGTTATGCGTGTACTGATCGACCAGTTGATGCACGTAATAACGATCGGCATCCACCGCCGGCACGCTCAACACTTGCGGCTCAGTGCGCAGATCGAGCCAAGCCCAGGAGTAAGGCGTGTCGTTGTTCGGCGTGACGATTTCGCGATTGGCCGGGGTGTAGAGCTGGCTGTAATGGCGAAAACGATTGAAGCCGCCGACGTACTCCGCCGCGCTCGGATCAAGCAGTTGTTTTTCCATCGTCTGGTAATGCATCAGCATCGGAAAAGCGTAGATCCACGCCTCCTGCACCACCGCTTGGGTTTCATCGGCCAGCAACCAGCGCGGCATCATCAGCCCGCCTCCCAGCACACTCATGCCGCCCAACATCTGGCGACGATTGATCGTCAGACTCATGGCTCGACCCTCGCAATCGTCGGCAATTGATAACTGCCATCCAGCGCAGCGGCTTTCGGCAGGTACAAACGCAGCAGCAGGTTGAACGGGCCTTGTGGTGTCGGCAGCCAGTTGCCTTGCTCGGCCTGTGCCGGTGCGTCCGCTTGCAACAACAGCGTGAGGCCGCCGTCGGCGTCGTAGTGCAAATCGGCGCTGCGATCGCCCAAGGCGTAACGCCCGATGGCATTGCTCGCCAGCAATTGCGTTTTGCCGTCGTACAGGGTCAGTGACCAAAAGGCGTTCACCGGCGGTAACTGCCCGGCGGGGAAATGCAGGCGATAGGTCTGGCGACCGTCGAGCAACTGGCCTTCGGCATCGTGCAGGGCCATCGGGTAAACCGCTTCGACCGCGTCGTTGGCGTAGATGTAGCGCCAGGCGACAGCCGCGCGGGTCAGGTCATCGTCGGCGAATTTGCCGATGTTGGTCGGTGATGGAAACCAGCCGTTCTGTTCTTTCGACAGTTGGCTGGAGGCCGCGCGAACCTGCTCGCGGCCGGCTTCAGCGCCTTCTGCGATGGCTTGGCGAAGGTTGTCGGCCGGGGCGAACGCGCTGCCGGGCAGCACGCCAATCGCGGCGAATCGAGCGAGTTTGGCCTGCTCGCTGGGCGTCCATTGATGCAGCGGTGCCAAGGCATTAAAGGTGTTGAACAGGGCCTGCGCTTCGCCGTGTTTGGTGTCCAGATACGCCGGGAGATGCAACGGCGCAGGTGCGTCAGGTGCAACGCTGTTGGTGGCGCGGGACAACGGCTGCAGGGCATAACCCATCAGCACTTTGGCGGCGTCTTTTTGATCGGCCTCGCCTTTGACTTCGGTGCGCCCAAGCAAAAACACCACGCGACTTGGCGAACGAATCACGCCGTTGAAACCCGTCGGCGCTGCACCCTTCCAGTCCGGCCCGACAATCAGATAACGCCCGGCCTGATTGCCGGTGGCGCGGGTGCCGATGTAGTCGAGGTTGTCGGTGCGCAGGTCGACCAACTGGAAGCTGTAGTAGCGATCCTTGATCGCCGGCACTTGCAGCACCATCGGCTCGGCGCGCAGGTCGAGCAAGGCGCGGGAGTAGAAGGTGTCGTTGTTCGGCGAGACGACTTTGTTGTCTTGCGGGCCGAGCAGACGCGGTTCGCTGTAGAGGCGATTGAACGGCAGTTTGGCATTGATCGCGGTGAGTACTTTGTCGTGTTCGACGGTGGCGTAGGCGAAGACGTAAGCCTCTTGCGCGAGGGCTTTGGCCTGGCTCACATCAAGGTCAGCGGCGTGAACGTTGCCGAGGCTGGCGCCGACCGCTAGAGCACAAATCCAGTGACGCATAAACAATCTCCAGACAGAAAACAAATCCCTGTAGGAGCTGCCGAAGGCTGCGATCTTTTGATCTTGAAAAACCACATCAAAAGATCGCAGCCTTCGGCAGCTCCTACAGGGGTTGTGTGATGGTGAGAGGTTATTTAGCCCAACGCCGCAGATCCGACGGGGTGTAGTCGTCGGTCTTCGCCGCGAACCCGACGCGCATTGGCTGGGTCTCTTCGTTGGCCAGGCCGCCGGCGTAATAACGCCCGGCAATCAGGTCGTAGGACGTCTCCAGCACGTTGTAGGTGAAACCATGGTCGTACTGCTGAATCGCGTGCAACTCACCGCTGCGCCACAACTCGCCACGGCTGTCGTATTGATCGGACTGGGCAATCTGCCAACTGTCTTCGTCCACATAAAACCGGCGTTTGGCGTAGATGTGCCGGGCGTTTGGCTTGAGCGTGGCTTCCACCACCCACACCCGGTGTTTCTCGTAGCGCGCCAGATCCTGATTGATGTGATTGGGCTTTATCACCTCGTCGTATTTGAGCGCGTGGCTGCCGATCTTGTAGCTGTTGTAAGGGATGAACAGCTCCTGTTTACCGATCAGTTTCCAGTCGAAACGATCGGGCGCGCCGTTGTAGCCGTCGATGTTGTCGGCGGTGATCAGGCCGTTGCTGTAACGCGCGCTGTTGTCGTAAGCGATCATCGGCGCGCGACGCACCCGGCGTTGCCCTGGCAGGTATTGCCAGGCCGAACGCGGCTCGGCGACCTGGTCGATCGGTTCGTGCACCAGCACCGCTTCACCGGACAAACGTGCCGGCTCGAGCACGCGGCTCTTGAACAGGAACAGCGTATTGGCGCCCGGTTCCAGCCCGGAAACCGTGTCGGCAAAGTTGATCAGCGACTGGTTGCGCACATAACTGGTCGCGCCGTTTTCGCGCACCAATGCCGAGCTGCTGATGCGCTCGTAACTGCCGCCGCGATAGCGGGTCATGTGGTTCCACATCACTTCCAGACCTTCGGTCGGCAGCGGGAATGGAATGCCGCGCGCATAGTCGTGCAAGCCGTTGCCGCCGTCAGCCATGCTGGTTTTCGCGACGTTGCCGCGACTTTGTTCCAGCACATCTTTAGGCAGATTGGCGCTGCGATGAGTCGGGTAGATGTTCATTTTGTAGCTGTCCGGGTAGCGCTTGAACAACGCGATCTGCCCGGGGCTGAGAAACTTTTGATACTGCGCAAGATTCTGCGCGGTGACGGTGAACAACGGTTTTTCCGCCGCATACGGATCGCTGTAACTGCCCTTGCTGTCGACGGTGCCGGCGTTGCTCGCCAGGCCACCGCTCCACGCCGGAATACTGCCGTCGGCATTCGCGGCTATTTCCGAGCCCATCGGCGTCAGGGTTTTACCCAGGGGTGCCGGATCGTTACCTTTGGCTTGCGCCAGACCAACGCTGCAGGCCAGCGCCAGTACACACAATTGCAGTCGCATGAGGGTTCTCCTTAGAAGTCGGCCTTGAAGCTGACCGAGGCAAAATCGCGGTCATCGAGGGTGCTGTAATCGTTGGAACCGAAGAACGTGTTGTAAGCCAGTTCAACGCTGTAATCGTTCATGTAGACGCCGGTCAGGCTGAGGCCGAGGGCTTGCTGACCTTCCTGAAACGGCCCTTGCGGATCGTAGGAATAGCCCGAGACGTCATGGCGCCAGTTGACCGCCGGAATCAGGTTGATCCCCGGCAACACGTCGCTGTATTCAAGGCTCGCGCGCAGGCGATAACCCCACGACCACTCGGTGGCGAAACCTTTGTCGGTGCAGTACTGATTGGTCACGCCCGACGCCACGGTGTTGCACGCGGAGCCATTGCGCGGGGCGCTGCGACCGAACGCGGCGCTGCGGCCCAGACGTTCGTCGCCGAGGTCGTCGATGTGTACGACGCCGGCCTCGCCGAACAGACTCAAACGCGTGGCGCCGAGGATGTTGTCAAAAGCCTGCGTCGCCGAACCGGTCATCTGCCACACGCCTTTGCGCACCCAGCCGTCGTAACGGCTGCCGGCATTGGTGTTGAAACCCGGCGGCAGATCGACCCACGAATTACCACCCGGCCCGGAGATCACCGCGACGTTGATGTCCGGCGCATTGATCGCCAGCGGCATGTTTGGCCGATAGCTCAACTCGCCCGCGAGCGAGATGCCGCTGATCGGCTCAACACCGTTGAGGCTGATGCCGTACAGGTGAATATTTTCCGGAAACGCTGCGGCATAACTCGGCGCCTGAATGCCGCCAGGAAAGGTGCCCGGCAGCGAGGTGTTGCGCGCATCGAGGGTGAAATACGGCAGCCGCGAGTGATAGTTGATGTAGTAGATCGCCGCTTCAGCATCGTTCAGCGCCGGGATCATGTTGCGCAACGCGAAGCCGAACTGGCCGTTGTCCGACGGCGATTCGTTGCCCCGCGAATAGGCGTATAAACCGGCGGCTTGCATCTGCTGATCGGTCTGCACCTGGCTCAGGTACAGCGGCCCGCAACCCTTCTGGATCGCATCGCTGGAAGCGAAAAAAGTCCCGCAACCGTCGAGTGCGCTTTCGCGCCAGTTGTACTGATAAAAGCCTTCGAGGTTGAGGGTGTCGGACAGGCCGAAGCTGAACGAGATCATCTCCACCGGCAACTGGCCTTCTTTGATTTCCACCCCGGGACGGTTGAAGGCGGAAATGTCCAAGGGGTTGATCACGTTGATGCCGTTCTGGATCAGCAGCGATTCGCCCCACGACAACACCTGGTTGCCGACCTTGACGTTCAGCGGGTGATCGGCGATCTGGAAGTCCTTCCAGACGTAAGCGTCGAGGGTTTTGAAACCCTGAAATTTGCTCAGGTCATCCCAACCCGAATCGTCGAAATCCTTGAAGCGGCCATTGCGGGTTTCGTAGGCGTGGTCGTACCAGTATTTGAAACGAATGAACGCGCCCTGCCCTTGGCCATCGAGACTGAAATCGGTCAGGCCTTTGAAGTTCTGCGAGATCGGATCGCCCTTCTCGAAGTTCAGCCGGTTGTCGTCGGCGCTGACGCTGGTGCCATTGGCGCGCACGCCTTGTGCTTGCAAGGCGTTGGCACGGGTCATCAGGCTTTTGTCGGGGTTCTGCGTCGACCAACTGCTGCCCAGGGTCAGGGTGGTTTTGGTCGACAGGCTCCAGTCTTCGTTGAGGTCGAAACTGGTGGCGTAGCCGGGGCTCGACAGTGCGGCGAGAATCGCCAGGGTCAGGGGTTGCGTACGGGGGTGGCCACGCCGGGCAAGTCGCGGACGGACTTGGGGCGTAACCGAGCTTTTTCTTATCATTATTGGGCTCCGGTCAGGTTTGCTCAGCACTGACACGGTGCCCAACCCTCAGCGCTGACACACAAGCGATGGCTGACAAAAACCAATCATCGGCGTGCTTACAGCGGATTGAGGCGGAATTGCTTCGGCGTGATGCCGAACTGTTTGCGGAAGGCGCGGATGAAGTTGCTCGGCTGGCGATAACCGAGGCGTTCGGCGATGCGTTCGATCGGTTGATCACCAGCGGTCAGCCAGTGCCGCGCCAGTTCCAGGCTGTCGTTGCGACTCGGCGCGGAGGATTCGGTTTGCCAGTGGCGAAGCATGCTCTGGTGCAGAAACGGATTGGCGCCGAGCAGTGGTTCTTCGAGGGTTGAGCGCTTCAGAGTCAGGCGCGGATGAGCGCCTTGTTCAACACGAATGCCGTTGTTGTGCAGCCAGTGTCCGGCGGCTTGCGCTGGGCACAAGGTGACGCTGACGAACACTGCGTCGGGCGTCTTGCCCAGTCGACGGGCGATGTTGCGCACCAAGGTAATCGTTGCTGCATCGAGGCCGAAGTGATGGGCCTGGCCTTGCACCGGACGCAGGTGCAAATGCGCGTCATCGCCGGACTCCTGCAACTCGACCGCGACGTAATTGGTCACGCGCGGCGCAAACGCCACAAAGCAATCGAGGCTGGCGCGTAACGTCGGCGCCGAGTCGAGCAGAATGTTCAGGCCTTGCAGACATATGGTCGCCAGACCGTTGACCAATTCACAACCGAACGTCGGCGCAGCCCCGGCCTGCTCGCATTCAAGCCATAGTTTCTCGACCGCGTGCGCAGGAATTTGCTGGTCGTGACCGTCGAGAGCCGATGCGCAGATTCCGGCCCGTGCCAGCAGGGTTTGCGGGCACAGGCCAGACTGTTCGGCGTGGCCGAGAATGGTGCGGGTGAAGGCGCTGGAAGCGAACATGGGATGCGACATGGCGACGATTACCGAGGGACAGGCGTGTACTTATGCCAGCCAACGTGCTATCGATCCAATGCATTAAAAGTATCCGCAGAATGCAGGAGACGCATGATGGATTTACGCCAGCTTCGCCACCTCGTGGCCCTCGCCGACTACCGCAATTTTGGCCGCGCGGCGGAAGCGATCAACCTCAGCCAACCGGCGTTCAGCCGTAGCATTCAGACGCTGGAACGTGACCTCGATTGCGAACTGGTCGAGCGCAGCAGCCGTGAGTTTCGCCTCACCGGCCAGGGTGAACTGGTGTTGCAGCATGCGCGGCGTCTGCTCGCGGGTAGTCAGGCGTTGCACAACGAATTGACCCAGTACAACGGCCTCACCGGCGGCGAACTGCAATTCGGTTGCGGGCCGTACCCGGCGCAGGTGCTGGTGCCGGAAGCGCTGGCGGAATTCATTCAGGCACACCCGGCGATTCGCACGCGTTTTCATCAGGGTGACTGGCAGCAATTGTCGCTGTGGTTGCGTGAGCAGCAGATCGAATTTCTGGTGGCGGATGCGCGCTATTTCGTCGGCGATCCGCAGTATCACGTGCAGTTGCTGCGCACGCGACCGGGGCGGTTTTTCTGCCGAGCCGGGCATCCACTGGCCGGGCAGAAGGGTTTGAAGTTGCGCGCGCTGCTGGATTATCCAGTGGTGGGCACGCGGATTCCGCCGATGATTCGCAAGATCCTCGCGGATATTTTGGGTGAACCGGATTTCAATCCGAGCGTGGAGTGCGCGCAGTTTGACGCGATTCAACGGGTGGTGTTGCGTTCTGATGCGATTGGTCTGGCGACGCTGGAAGCGTTGCGTGAACAGGTTGATCAAGGGCTGATTCATCTGCTCGATTTCACCGACGTGCCGCGCAACGACCCGGCGCTGCAATTGGGTTACGGCATCGTCAGCCGTGTCGGCTACTCCATGACCCCGGCGGCGCGGGCGATGGTTGACGCGATCCTCAGCGTCGACCAACGCCTGCTCGCGGCCAACCACTAATTCAACGTCGATCTCCTGTTCGTCGCACCTGTAGGAGCTGCCGAAGGCTGCGATCTTTTGATCTGTTTTTCAAGATCAAGATCAAAAGATCGCAGCCTTCGGCAGCTCCTACAGGGGATCGCGTTCTTGCAGGAGGGACACGGTCGAATGTGGGAGTGGGCCCACAAGTGATCGCAGTCCGGCAGCTGGAACACGGTCGAATGTGGGAGCGAGCCTGCTCGCGAAGAGGCCGGTATATTCAACATCGCGGTGCCAGACATACCGCTTTCGCGAGCAGGCTCGCTCCCACAGGTGATCGCATTCCGGCATAAAGAAAACTGGAGGCTACCCCACTACCGCGAGCCCGCACGCTCCCACAAATGCTGGGTTTTCGCCGGGATTTGCTGGGTCTCGCCGAGGGCATTCAGTAAACAATGCATGGCCTCTTCGCGACTGCGCTCGAAGCGGTATCGCGCTTCGATGTACAGCGCCAGTTTCAGCTCCACCGCATCCTCCAGTGGCAGCGGCGCTTGCTGCAAACCCAATGCGCTGGCGACCCGACTTGGCAAACTCAAGCCAAACGGTTGACGATCAGCAATAAGCTTCGCCGCCAGGGTACTTTGCGTGGTCACCGCAATCGTGCGGCGCAGTCCTTTAAGCCCCAGTTGCAAATCCACCGGACTCAACCCATCCCTTCGGCTCGACACCTGAATCTGCGGCTGCTGCAAATAAGCCTGCAAGGTACGCGGCGGCTCTTTCAACGCAGCACCGTAAGCAAATACATAGTGATCCGCCGCCAACGTACGTTTATGCAAACCACTCAACCCGGCCAACGGCTGATCAATGTCGATCAGAATATCCAGCTTGCCACTGGCCAGTTCCTGCAGCGCATCACGCCGGCGCGGCTGGAAATAGCGCACTTGCCAATCGGCATGCGGCGCTTCAAGCAGCGCATCCAGCAGCACCGGTTGCAGGCAATCCAGGCAACTGATGCGCAGCAACGGATTGGTCTGCCGCGCCGCTGGGATCATCCGCAAACCATCGCGCAAAGACTCAAGTGCCGCACGCACATAGTCCGCCAGCCGATGCGCGACCAGCGTCGGCGTCACGCCCAAGCGACTCTTGATAAACAGCGGATCGCCGCACAATTCACGCAGGCGCCGCAGCGCATTGCTCATCGCCGGTTGCGACAGGCTCATCACATCGGCGGCGCGGGTGACGCTGCGCTGTTGGTAGATCGCGTCGAAGGCGAGCAACAGGTTGAGGTCGAGCTGGCGTAAATCAAGCATGGTCTTGCTCCGGCAAATCGCTTAACGTCGGCCAGCCTAACCAGTGTCCCGAATCAAGCGGTGAGCCCTACATGACAAAAATCAATCAGCCGCCCGCCAACGCCTTTTACGCGCCGACCCTGCTGCCGGCCATCGAAGAACTGCTTGCGCGCGGCATCCCGCAGGACGCCATCGAAGCGCAATTTCATCGCAGCCTGTTCGATTTGCGCACGCCGTTCATGCGCATTCCGCTGGTGCTGTCGCGGCGCTTCTGGGCGTTCGCACTGGAGCAGACCGGCGACCCGCTGATCGGTCTGGCGGCGGGACGGCGCTTTGTCTCGACGGCCACTAATGGCCTGACCTATCTGTTCGATGTCGCGGTGTCGCTGGAAAGTGCCTGCGCTTATTTCGTGCGCTTCTTCCCTTTCTTCAACGGCCATTTCCACGCACAGATTGTGCGTGAGGATGACCGCGTGGAATTACGTCTGGTCGAAACCGGCAGCCTGCGCGCGGCGGCGCCGATTGCCGATTACATTCTGGTCAGCCTGTGCAGCATGTTGCGGCGTAAATTGCTCGCCAGCGGTTTGGGGCGTGATCCTGTTGTCGGCGTGACGCTGCTTTCGGCGACTAGCGAGGAACATGAGCGCGCCTTTCGGGCGCCGGTGCTGGGTGAGCAGGCTTATCTGGCGATTCGGCTGGATCCACAGCTGTTTGTTGCGGCGCTGACGCCGGGCAATCAGGGGCTGGAACAGACGCTGGTGGAGTTGCTGGAGCAAACGCGGCGTAACAGCGAATCGACGTTGCTGGAGCAGCTCAGCGATTACCTGATCGAGGATCTCGCAGCGGCGGACTGGAAGCAGTTTTGTGCGGCGCAGCATTTGATCGAGCGCACGGCGGCGCGACGCTTGAAGGCGTTGGGCTGGAGTTTTTCCGAATTGCTGGATGAGTATCGGCGCTATCGGGCTGAGGATTTATTGCAGGCCGGAGAGCTGGAGTTGGTCGAGGTGTCGGATCGGTTGGGGTACAGCGATGTGCAGAGTTTTAACCGCGCGTGCTTGAGATGGCTGGGGTGTGCGCCGGGGGTTTATCGGGCTCGCTGGCAAGATTGAAAAGCCAGATCAAAAGATCGCAGCCTTCGGCAGCTCCTACATGGAAATGCGCTCTCCTGTAGGAGCTGCCGAAGGCTGCGATCTTTCAAGGCTGCCGACCTCAGAAGCCTTACCGTGAGGGCTGCTCCACCGCCACACTCGCCGGCGCCTGTGTCGGCGTGACAATGCTGCCCAGATCAATATGCTTCCACTCCGGCTTCGCCCCCAGCCGCGCATTAAACCGGTAGTTAAACGTGAACTCATCGCCAGTCGCCACGCTCAGCGGCTTGCCATACACCGCCTCAACCCCTGCCAGGTCATACCCCATCAACTGCAACAGGGTCGGGAAAATGTTGTAGTGGCTGGAGCGATCCTTGTTCTCCGCCAACTGCGCCGACCAATCCAGCGTTTTCAGATCGCTACCCTGTATCACCACCAGCGGCACCAGCCCCTCCTCCTCCACCGGATCGCCGCCGCAATGGGTGTTCAACCCGGGATTGCCGCGCTCATGCAAATCCTGGCCATGATCAGACGTATAAATCAGCAACGCATTGTTCAGATTGGCCTGCGCAAACACCCGCGCAAAAAACTCGCCGACGTTCCACAGCACGGTGTTCTTGTAGGCATTGCGGTACAGCACCCAATCATCGGGCTGGCCATTGAAACCGGTGCGCTCACCAGTATCCGCCACCTCGGTGAACTGACCGCGCGGCAACGTCGGGCGGTACGCCATGAATGCATCGGGGTATTTGTCGTGCACCGGAAAATGCGCGCCGACCTTGTTGATCACCACCAGCTCCGCTTTGTCGTCGTTGAGCAGCTCGATCAGCTTCGCCGCAGCCGCCATGTCGCGGTCGCGCACGCTGGTTTTATCGAATTGCACAAATTCGTCGATGTCCTTCTTCTCGGTATCGGTCATCAGGTTCTGCAGATTGCCGGCGGTGCGCTGGGCATCGATGTACACCGTGCGCAGCCCGGCCTTTTTCGCGTACTGCCAGATCGACGGCAGCGTGCTATTGATGCGCATGTAATCGGCGCGGGTGCCGCCGTAGCGCAGGGTGACGTTGGTGTCGGCGCTGCAATTGGCGATGGACGCCGCGTAGCCGTAATTGAAAATGTCGACGCCAGCGTGCGCCTGCTTGAGGTTGCTGTGCACGCCAAAAGGCGCGTTGATGTCCAGATAATTGCCGGAGATGCTTTCATCGATGATCAGCACGATGTCATGCCCGACCGGTTGCGCGGCGCGCGTCAGCGTCACTGGTTCACGCGGGCCGACGGTGTTGTGCAGCGCCTCATAGGCAAACAGGTTCAGATAGGCCAGCGGCGTGTACATGATCGGCAAGCCACGGGCGCCCTCGCCCGCGCGTAAAAACAGCACGGCGCTGAGCAGCAAAACCCCACAAATCGGCGCGGCCACGCGCAAGGCGTTCGGCACCACCAGCGCATGCCGAGGTTTGAGGCCGATGCCGAACAGTAACAACAGCCCACTGAGCACCCCGCGCAGGATCGCATCGCGGTACTGATACGCCGCTTCCTGAATAAAGCCGCCGGAATAGACCAGCGAGACGAAGCTGCTGTAGTTCAGGTAATCCGCGGTAACGCGGGTATAGACATCAAAAAACACCGCCGAGGCAAACATTGCCAATGCGAATAGATGTCGTATGAGTGTCTGGCGTATATAGGCCGTTAGATATAACGCTAAAGTAAGCGCCAAAAACATCGCGCCAAAAAGAAGTACAGGAAAACCGAGGCCGATAGCATTTAACCGCTCAATGTAATATTCGCAATAAAGCAGCAGATAAATAATTAAAAGCAGTTCTTTAAGGTATCGAAACATGGCTTTTCCGGACGCGCGAAACGGCAAAGGGTCAAGGTTTTGTCGGTCAAAAACTGACACTAGCACCCGGCCATCAAAGCGCAAGAAATGGCTGACTTTTCCCTAAAGCGTCAAAAAAACGTTGACTCAAATCTGACACACTCCAGTTGCTGCAAGCCTCTAATTTCGCGGCCTGCGACCGTTTATCGCATTAATGGAATTGTGAAAAAAGCGTCAAGAACGGGACAAATCCAGCAATAGCAAGCACTTGATGGCCATTCGCCCCCAAAAATGGGCCTGTTATACAGGTGCAACATGTCATTTTGCTGACACGCTTTTCTCACCCTGCGCTATACCCCTTTTGACAGTCTCATTTCGAACTCTTTCCACCGTCTTACGAGGCACGCCAATATGGACGTGAGCGTATTTGGTACGGGCTATGTTGGCCTGATACAAGCAGCAGCACTTGCCGATGTTGGACACCGCGTTTTATGCGTGGATATTGATCCGAATAAAATCAAGCAACTGCAACAAGCAGTTCCTCCGATTAGTGAACCGGGTTTATCCAGCACCCTGGAAGAAAACATCAAAGCCGGGCGCTTATTGTTCAGCACCCAGGCCAGTGATGCGGTTGAACATGCTGAGCTGATCTTCATCGCCGTGGGCACGCCGGCCGATGAGGATGGCTCTGCTGACCTGAGCCACGTGCTCAACGTCGCCCGGCAAATCGCCTCGTTCATGGAGGCTGATCGCACGCTGATCATCAAATCGACGGTGCCGGTCGGCACGGCGGATCAGGTGCTCGCCGCTGCCAACAGTGAACTGCTGCGTCGCGGCAAATCCGAGCTGAACGTGCGCGTGGTCTCTAACCCCGAATTTCTCAAGGAAGGCAGCGCCCTCGCCGATTGCATGCGCCCCGACCGGATCATCGTCGGTACCCGCGACGAAGCGGCCCGCGAGCAGATGAGCGAGTTGTACGCGCCGTTCTGCCGCAACCACGAAAAATTGATGTTCATGGACAACCGCAGCGCCGAGCTGACCAAGTACGCCGCCAACGCGATGCTCGCCACGCGTATCAGCTTCATGAACGAACTGGCCAACCTCACCGAACTGCTCGGTGCCGATATCGAAGCCGTGCGCAAAGGCATCGGTTCTGATCCGCGCATCGGTTACCACTTCATCTATCCGGGCTGCGGCTTCGGTGGCTCGTGCTTTCCCAAGGATCTGCGCGCCCTGCTGCACACCGCCGAACACAACGGCATGCCGCTGAAATTGCTGCGCAGCGTCACCGACGTCAACGACCTGCAGCGGCACATCCTGTTCAGCAAACTCAAAGCGCAATTTCCGCAAGGCCTGGCCGGCAAGTCCATCGCCATTTGGGGTTTGGCGTTCAAACCGAACACCGATGACATGCGCGAAGCCCCGAGCCGTTATCTGATGGATGCACTGTGGGCCGAAGGCGCTAGCGTGCAGGCCTACGATCCGGAAGCGATGTCCGAGTGCCGACGCCTCTATGGCTACCGCAACGATCTGCACCTGTGCGCCACCCGCGACGACACCCTTGAAGACGCCGATGCATTGGTGATCTGCACCGAGTGGAAAAACTTCCGCGTGGTCGATTTCGAATTGCTCGCCGAAAAGCTGCGCTCGAAAGTCATCGTCGATGGCCGCAACCTCTACAACCCGGAACACGTCGCCGCCGCCGGCCTGCACTACAGCGGCATCGGCCTGCGCCATATCGCGCCCGAAGGACCACGGCCATGAAGGTGCTGGTCACCGGTGCGGCCGGTTTCATTGGCGCTCATTGCGTATTGCGGCTGATGCGCGACGGCCACTCGGTGGTCGGCCTGGATAATTTCAACAGCTACTACGACCCGCAACTCAAGCACGACCGCGTGCAATGGGTGCGCGAGCAGGTCGGCGATTTCCAGCTCGCGACGGTTGACCTGGCCGATGCCGCAGCCGTCGACGCGCTGTTTGTCCGTGAACGCCCGCAGGTGGTGATTCACCTCGCGGCGCAGGCCGGGGTGCGTTATTCGCTGGAAAATCCACGGGCGTATCTGGACAGCAACCTCAATGGTTTCCTCAACATTCTGGAGAGCTGCCGGCATCACCCGGTCGAGCACTTGATCTACGCCTCGTCGAGTTCAGTGTACGGCGCCAACCAGCACACGCCCTACTCCGTGAAGGACGGCGTCAATCATCCGCTGTCGCTGTACGCCGCCACCAAAAAAGCCAATGAACTGATGGCGCACAGCTACAGCCATCTATTCGGCATTCCCTGTACCGGCCTGCGCTTTTTCACCGTGTACGGCCCTTGGGGCCGGCCAGACATGTCGCCGATCCAGTTCGCCCGGGCAATCAGCGAAGGCGAGCCGCTGAAGCTGTTCAATTACGGCGAGCATCAACGCGACTTCACCTACATCGACGACATCATCGAAAGCATTGCCCGCCTCACCGATCGCCCACCACAAGCGCAACCGCAGTGGGATCGCGAGCAGCCTGACCCGGCCAGCAGCATGGCGCCGTGGCGACTGTTCAACATCGGCGGGCAACACCCGGTCGAGCTGAAAACCTATCTGGCGCTGATGGAAAAACACCTCGGCCAGAACGCCATTGTCGAGCTGCTGCCGCTACAACCGGGCGACGTGCTCAACACCTGTGCCGACACCAGCGATCTGGCCCAGGCCACCGGGTTCCAGCCACGCATAGAGCTGGACGAAGGACTTGGACGCTTCATCGCATGGTTTCGCGATTACTACCCGACTGCCTATCGCCCACGCGCCGCTCGCGGCTGAACATCAGCGGAGGACTTTATGACTGGACATGAAAAAGGTGTACCGATCCAACAACTGCAGCGTGATAAACGCATGGATCCGGAGCAGCGAATGCGCCTCGATGCAGCGATTCATCGCCAGGGCCGTGGCTGGTTCACCGGCCGTGACGGCGGTCGCCCATGGCAACTGTCGCGCACCAACCGCGTGGTCGCTTGCCTCGGTGCGCTGATGATTCTGCTGCTGATTTCGCCGCTGCTGCTCGGGCTGGCGCTGGCCATCAAGTACTCCAGCAAAGGCCCGGTGATGTTCGTGCAGAAACGCACCGGTTATCGCGGTCGCAAGTTCGGCATGTACAAATTCCGCACCATGGTCGCCAACGCCGAAGAATTGAAAGAGTCGCTGCGTCACCTCAACAAGCACGGTGCCGACGCCATCGACTTCAAGATTGATCAGGATCCACGCATCACCGGTATCGGCGGTTTTCTGCGGCGCACCAGCCTCGATGAACTGCCCAACCTGATCAATGTAGTGACCGGCGACATGCGCCTGGTCGGCCCGCGTCCGACCTCGTTCAACGCCTATCGCTACAAGGACAGTCACCTCGCCCGTCTGGCGATTTATCCCGGAATGACCGGCCTCTGGCAGATCTCCGGGCGCAGCAACATCGACTTCGACCAGCGCGTTGAGTTGGACCTCAGCTACATCGCCGAGCAGAGCCTTTTGCTTGATCTGAAGATTCTGTTGAAAACCCCCTTCAAAGTATTCAGCGGCCACGGAGCAAGCTAATGGACGGTTCAACCAACAAAAGCCTGAGCATTGCCAACCCCAGCGAATCGAACCTGACCTCGACCGTGCTGGATCTTGATCTGCGGATCCTGTTCCTGACCGCCGCCAACCCCGGCGCCGGCACCACCACCAGTGCGTTGGCGCTGGCCAGCCAGTTGGCGCAAATGAGCAGCGGCCAGGTGCTGTTGGTCGACGCCAGCCAGTCGGCGAGCAATCTGACGCAGCAGCTGAACCTGAGCAAAGAGCGCGGCCTGCGTGACTTGCTGTTCAACCCGGACAACCCGCCGCTGTTGCAGGACTGCGTGGTGCAGGTCTCAAGCCTGCCGTTCCACGTACTGCCGAATGGCCGGCCGATCCGCACCATGGAGCACCTGACCGCCGAGCGTCTGAGCCCGTTGCTTGATCAACTGGGCAGCCAGTATCGCTTCGTCGTGATCGACGGCGACGCGGTGTACTCCGCCGCCGACACGCTGGTCATCAGTACCCAAGTGGATGGCGTGGTGTTTGTGGTTCGCGCTGAGGACACTCGCTGGGAAGTCGCTCAGGCCGCCGTGCAACGCCTGACGCAGGCTGGCGCGAAAGTGGTCGGCAGCGTGTTCAACCGGCGCAAGTACTACATGCCCAAATGGCTTTACAAAAACCTGTAAGCAACCGCGAAGGATGACGCCATGAACGCCAAAATGCTTGTCCTGCTGTTGCTGCCGCTCGCAGGTTGCTCCAGCAATTCTGAAACGCAAAACATGCCGGTGAATATCCTCACCGCCGCGCCGGCCAACGCCCAAGCGACGGATATGCCGAAGATCGAGCAGACCCTGCGCCCGCAGGATGTGCTCGACGTGATCTTCCATATCAGCACCAGCGGCTCGGACGCTTACCGCGTGCAGTCGGGTGACCAGATCGGCCTGAACTTCACCGCCGCCAGCCAGCTCAACGGCAATCAATTGGTGCTGCCCGATGGCAGCATCGAACTGCCGGGCGCCAACACTTCGGTGAAAATCGCCGGGCTGACCAGTGATCAGGCACGCGAAGAAATCCAGCGTGCCTATCAGCGCAAACAGCTGTTCCAGCCCAATCGCAATCAGTTGACCGTGCAGATCATCAGCCCGCTGACCAATGAGCAAAACCTGAAAAGCGCGCTGAATCACCCGGCCACCGGCATGAGCCGCGAGATCACTGTCGGCACCGATGGCTACGCGAGTTTCCCGGAAATCGGTGCTGTGCCGCTGCAAGGCATGACCGTCAATCAACTGGAAACCTTCCTCAACAAGAAGTACGCGCAACTGCCGGGCCGGATGACCGTGGACGTGCTGCTGAAATCCACCGCCGGCAACGAAATCTATGTGCTCGGCGAAGTCGGCCAACCGGGTTCCTACCCGATCCGCCGGCCGGTCTCGGTGCTTGAAGCGCTGACCCTGGCTCGTGGCACCAACGTCAAGGCACGCCTTGATTCGGTGGTGATCATGCGCCGCAACGGTAATCAGGTGCAGGCCGTGCGTTACGACGTCGAGAAGGCCCTGTCGGGCGAGGCGCCGCAAATCGCCTACCTGCAACCGGACGACATGCTCTACGTGCCGAAAACCAAACTGGCCAGCGCCGGCGAACTCGCCCGTCAACTGGCCGACGTGGTGCTGTTCCAGGGCGTCGGGTTCAGCTTCGGCTACCGCGTCGACAACAAAGACAGTGACAGCAACTAACTCTCAGGTGACCGACATGAATCCAAAGGAAAACTACCTGCACGAGTTCTTCAGGATCTTTTTCGCCAACAAGCAATTGGTGAAACGGGTCTTCCTGATCTTTGCAGTGATCGCCCTGCTCCTGCCGCTGTTGCTCAAACAGAGCTTCGATATCACCGCGCAGGTGATCGTGCAGTCGAAAAAACTCTCTCAGGGTGACGCCACCACGTCGCTCACCGTGGACAACGCCACGTTCATTCCGCCGTCGCTGGCGGACATGGAAACCGAGAGCAATATCCTCCGTTCGCCGGCGCTGATCCGTCAGACCATCAGCGAACTGCGCGACAAGGGCGAATACACGCCTTCGCCGGGCATGTTCAGCAAACTGGTGGCCGATCCGTTCAAGCGCTACGTCAGTTCGCCGCTGCGCCAGTACGTGATCAACCCGGTGCGCAACATGCTCGGGCTGGAGACCGATCCGGTGCGTGACACCGCGCTCGACGCCCTGACCCAGCAAGCCATCGACAGCCTGAAAATCGAGACGCTGCCAGGTTCCAACGTGATCTCGATCATCTACAGCTTCCCTGATCCGCATCAGGGCACGACGTTTGTCGCCGCCCTCTTGCAGAACTATCTGGTGAGCCGTCAGGCCCTTCAATCAATCGACTTGCCGCAGTCCTTCTACGAGTCGAAAAAGCAGCTCTACCAAGTGCGTCTCGATGGCCTGGAAGGTAACCGTCAGGCCTTGCTGGAAAGCGTCGGCGCGTCGGATCCGAAGGAAGAAATCACCTTCCGCCTCAACGCGATCAACACCGAAGAACAAGCGCTGAACCTGTATCAGGATCGCCTGCTGCAGAGCCAGCGCTGGCTCGAATACCTGAAAACCGCACTGGCGGCTGCGAGCACTAACAAGCTCAACGACTACACCTTCCCCTACACCTTCACCACCACCGTCGACAACGTGGCGTTCGAAGATCGGGAGATCAAACAGATGGGCGAGCAACTGACCACTCAGGTCAGCCGCTACATGAATGATCTGGCGGTGTTCCAGCCTGGCAGCGAGCCGATGCTGCTGACCCGCGAGCAAATCGCCCGCACCCGTAGCCAGTTCCTCAAAGTGGTGAGCAACCGCATTCAGGAACGCACCAACGATCTGGCGGTGGTCAAGCAGGTGATCGATCAGAAAACCGCGCGCATCGCCCAGTTCAAGAACCGCATCCACGAGTTGCAGCAGACTCAGAGCAAGCTGCGGCAGATGGACACCGAGATCGACGCGCTGCACGCTGCGTTTTCAACCTACGCCCAGCGGTTCGCCGAAAGCAGCACCACCCGTTCGCTCAGCGACGACCTGTCCAACGCCCGGGTGCTCAGCCCGCCGTTCGAACCGACCGAAGCGGCGTTCCCGAAACCGGGCCTGATCATTCCGTTCGGCATGCTCACCGGGTTGCTGTTGGCGATTGCCTTCGTCTACGTGCGTGAGTTCTTCGATCACCGCTTCAAACACCCGGCGCAAATCAGCCACGAGCTGGGCATTCCGGTGCTGTTGGTGATCAACGACCAAAACGTGCTGCCGAGCAATCCGCACAAGAACTGGACCGTACCAAGCTTCCTGCACTGGGTGCGCAATTGAGCAGCGCATCCGCCCCGAATACCGCGCTGCCGATCATTCATTTGCTCAGCAGCGGCGGTTTCTATGGGGCCGAGCGCATGTTGCTGGATCATTGTCTGGCGACGCCGGGGCAGCATCAGGTGCTGTTCCTCGACGCGCCAGCAGAACTGATCGCGCGTTTTCGCGAGGCCGGGGTGGACTGTCGCGGTTGTGCCGGACTAGCGGAATTGCTGCAGCACTTGCGTCAGCGTCGCGCTGAAAAACCGCTGATCAATACGCACAATTTCAAAGGGCTGTTGTTCGGATGGATTGGCGCAACGCTGTTGCGCCTGCCGTTGGTCATCACTCAACACGGTTTCACGCCGCGCAGCCGCAAGCAGAAGTTTTACACCTGGCTCAGCCTGCAACTGTGCCGCACCGCGTCGGTGGATCGGGTGGTCTGCGTGGCGGAAAGCATCGCCACGCTGCACCGTGAGGCCAGCGTGCGCGCGGATAAATTGCAAGTCATTCCCAACGGTTTGCCGGCGGCTGCGGCCATGATTCCCGATGCCGATCGGCAACGCTGGCTGGCCGGTTACGTTGGTCGCTTGAGCAGCGAGAAAGGCCCGGATCTGTTTCTCGACGCGCTGATTCCGCTGTGTCACCAGCATCCGCAACTGGACGCAGTGATGCTCGGCGACGGCCCGGAACGCGAGGCGTTGCAGGCGCGGATCGACAACGCCGGGTTGCAGCAACGCATTCGTTTGCCGGGTTATCAGACGGCGATGCAACCGTGGTGGCAGCAACTCGATGCACTGGTGATCAGCTCGCGCACCGAAGGCACCCCGATGATTTTGCTCGAAGCCATGCAGGCCGGGGTGCCGGTGGTGGCGTTCGCTGTCGGCGGGATTCCCGACGTGCTGGAACACCGGCACAACGGTTTACTCGCGACACCGGCCGATTGCGCCGACCTCAGCCGTCAGCTCGACACCTTGCTGAGCGAGCCGAAACTGGCCCGGCAACTGCGTGACAACGCAAAACGCACGCAACAGGATCGCTACGACCTCAAGGCCCTGGCCGAACGCTGGTCGCAGCTGTACATCCGCACGGCACGGGAGGCACGCGCATGATTTTCCCGCTCTCGATCGTCAGTTTGCTCGGTCTGGTCTGCATCGCTTTGCTGGCCAGCCCTTATCCGTTTCTGGCGCCGGGAGTGGTGCTCGGCCTGGTCGGTTTTGCGGTGCTGTACCGCAAGCCGACCTGGGGCCTGCTCGGTATCGCTGCACTGGTGCCGTTCGAAGGTTTCTTCAAGGACAGTTCGTTTTCCGGGAGTAAATTGCTCGGTGCCGGGCTGGCGGTGATCCTGATGCTGCAACTGGCGCTGCATCAAATTCCTTCGGAGCGCCTGCGCAGCAATATCTGGCGCTACCTGATCTGGTTCATGGTTCTGTACTTTTTGAGCATGCTCAACACCGATGATCTGGGCATGTCACTAGGGCATCTGCGTGAACTCAGCGTCGGCCTGATTCTGTTTGTCATCACCCTGTTGATCGGCCGCGACCTTAATCTCGACCTGTTCGCCCGCCTCGTCACCCTTGCCGTCAGCACCACCTGCGCAATGGCGATGTTCTCGGCCAAATTCCAGGATCAGGGCCGCGCGGCGGGCCTGCTCGAAGACCCCAACGCTTTCGCCATGCTGATTGCCTTCGCGGTGCCGATGGGTTTGCTGCTGGTGATTCGTAGCCCGAATACCCTGCACCGGTTGTTCTGGGGCGGTTGCTGCCTGCTGTTGCTGGGCGGAATGACCAAAACCGAATCGCGCTCCGGGCTGGTGGTGTTGGCGCTGAGCTTGTTGATCGGCTGCTGGCATTACCGTTCGCAACTGACCCACATTCGTCCACGGCACTTGGGTTTTGCCATGCTCGGCGCGGCCATTGTGATTCCCCTGGCGATCTACGCGATGCCGGCCGGTTACATGGCGCGCATCCAGTCCTTGAGTATTCTCAGCGCCGGTTCCAAGGCGCAGGACGAATCCCTCGGCCGCCGCGCTTCGTACATCGTCGTTGGCAGCCAGATGATCCGCGAGAACCCGCTGCTCGGCTCCGGCCCCGGCACCTTCCCGCTGCATTACGCGACCACCGGTTACGCCAAAGCCTTTTCCGCCAACCGCAAAATCGGCGACTTGTACCGTCGCGCGCACAACACCTACCTGGAAATTTTCAGTGAGCTGGGCGTGCCTGCCGGGCTGTTGTTTGTCGGCATGCTTGCCCTCGGTCTGTACAACCTGATTCGCGCGCGGGCGGCGTGGATGCTGCGCCGCGATGCGTATCAGGCGGATCTGATGACCCACCTCGGCGTGAGTTTTCTGTCGCTGACGCTGTTCCTGATGTTCCTCAGCGCGCCGAACCAGAAATACGTGTGGATCATGCTCGCGCTGACCAGTGTTCTGCGTCTGAAAGCCGAGCAAGCACCGCTGACCACGGAGGCCAGAGCATGAGCCGGATCAGCATCGTCATTCCGATGTTCAACGAAGCCCGGCACATTGGCCGCACGCTGCTCGCGGCGCAAAAAGCCGCGCACGCGGCTGATATCGAGTGCGAACTGATCGTCGTCGATAACGGCTCGACCGATGAAGGCCCGCACATCGCCCGCCAGTTTGGCGCGACGGTATTGGTCTTGCCGGGCTTGTTGATCGGCGCGTTGCGCAATCGCGGCACCGCGGTCGCCAGCGGTGAATGGCTGGCGTTTATCGATGCCGACATTGAAATGCCGGAAGACTGGTTGAAGCCGCTGTTCGAATTGGAAGCTAGCGGCCAGGCCGATGTCTTTGCGCTGGATCTGCACACCCCCGCCGAGGCGCCGTGGTACGCCACCGCGTGGCAGCGGCGCACCTTGCGCGTGTCGTCGCAGACTTCGCACGCCGTCGACTGGCTGCCCAGCGCAAACCTGTTGATGCGCCGGCGCTGGTTCGACAAGGTCGGTGGCTTCAACGAAACCCTGCGCACCGGCGAGGACAAGGAATTCACGTTGCGCCTGCATGAACAGGGCGCACGGTTGCTGTCGATCAACAACAGCGTCGCCCTGCACTGGGGTTACGAGATGAACTGGCGCGAGTGGATGGGCAAGGAATTGTGGCGTCAGGGCAGTCACCTGCAACTGCTGCGTACCCACGGTTTCAGCCTGCGCCTGCTGCGTTTTCCGATGCTATCGCTGTTCGTATGGTTGCTGGATTTTCTGGCGATTTCGGCGCTGCTTGATGGCTTCCCGCATCACGCGGCGATCATGGTCGCCATCACCAGCCTGCCGGGTCTGGTGCTCAGCCTGCGCCAGAGCGCCAAACACCACGATATAGGCCTGACCCTGCAATTGTGGGGCCTGCACTGGGTGCGTCTGCACCTGGCCGGCGCCGCGTTCATTTTGAGTCTGTGTCATTGGAACGCCAGGAGGCCTGCCCGTGGCTGAATTCATTTTCTGGATGTGCCTGTTGCTGCCGGTCTACGCCTACGTCGGCTACCCGCTGCTGCTGACGCTGGTCGCGCCGCTGTTTCCGGCCTGGCGGCACACCCCGGCGCCGCCGCTGAATGTCAGCATCGTGATTGCGGCGCACAACGAAGCACGGCATATCGAGCACAAATTACGCACGTTGCTGGCGCAGGATTATCAGCCAGCAAACCTGCAAATCATTCTGGCCAGCGACGGTTCGACCGATGACACCGTGGCTTGCGCGCACAAAGTCGTTGACCCGCGCATCACCGTCCTCGACCTGCCGCGTCAGGGCAAAGCGGCGACGCTGAATGCCGGCGTAGCCCTGAGCACTGGCGACATTCTGGTGTTCACCGACGCTGACAACCAATGGTCACGGGAAACCCTCGGTTATCTGCTCGCGCCGCTGAGTGATCCGCAGGTCGGCGGCTGCGCCGGGCACATGGTCATTCCGGTCACCGGTGGTGGTTTGAGCGTCGGCGACAGCCTCTATCGGCATTACGAAGGTTGGTTGCGCCGGGTCGAGAACCGCACCGGTTGCATGGTCTCCGCCGACGGCGCCCTGCTCGCCTTGCGCCGCGAGTTGTTCCAGAACGTGCCGGCCGAGGTTAACGACGATTTCTTTATCAGCACCTGCGCACCGGTGGCGCACAAACGCATCGTCTATGTGCCGGAAGCGCAAGTGATCGACCACGGTGTCGATGAAGCAGACAAACAATTCCGGCGCCGTCAGCGCGTCACCGTCGGCGGTTTGCAAAGCCTCGCGCAACGTCGCGAGCTGCTCAATCCGCTGAAATATGGCCTGTATTCGATCGCGTTGATCAGTCACAAACTGATCCGCCGACTGGCGCCGATCCTGTTGCTGCCGCTGCTGCTGAGTAATTTCTGGCTGTGGAACGAGCACGGTTTTTACCGCCTCGCCCTGATCGCGCAACTGATCGGCTACGCCATCGCGATTGCCGGGCTGCTGGATTCGCAACACCGTTTGCCAAAACCCTTCCGCCTCGCTGCGTTTCTGCTGGTCACCCTCGCCGGGATGAGTCTTGGCCTGTGGCAGTTCCTGCGCGGTCAGCGGTATGCCCAGTGGAATCCCGAACAGAACCGTTAAAAGGACTGAAGCCATGGCGATCAAACAACTGCTAAAACGCACCAGTGGCTGGCTCTATCTCAACTCGTCGATGGGCCGCAACCAGTTGCACGGCGCCGGGGTGATTCTGATGCTGCACCGGGTGCTGGCCAACGACCGCGCCGCCAACCTGCCGCACCGCAATGAACTGTGCGTCGGGCCCAAGGCCTTCGAGCATTTGCTGGTGTGGTTGCGCAAACATTTCGATTGCGTGCCGTTGATGGAAATCCTTCAGCCCAACTCTCTACGCACCGAGCGCCCACGGGTGGCGCTTACTTTCGACGATGGTTGGCGCGACAACGCAGTCAACGCCTTCCCGTTGCTGCAAAAACATCAGGTGCCGGCGAGCATTTTCCTCTCCACCGATTTCATCGGCAGCCGTCAGCGTTTCTGGTGGGAAAGCCTCGGTGAAACCCTGTGGGGCAGCCACGGCGAAAAGGCGCGGATGCATTTGATCGAGTGCCTGCAAATGATGCATCACCCCTTGCCGGTGATGCTCGATGACATCGATGTCGACCGCCGCAGCCTGGCGTTACTGCATTACCTGCAAGGGCTGAAGTCGCTTGACCCGAAGGAGCTGGAAAAGCTCACCGACGAATGCCCAACGGAATCGCAACCGCAAGCGCTGGACTGGCATCAAGTCCGCGCGCTGGAAGCTTCGGGACTGGTGCGTTTCGGCCCGCATGGCGCCAGTCACGCCATCCTCACCGGCCTTGATGATCAGCGCCTGAACGAAGAAATCAGCCGCAGCCGCGATGCTTTGTACAACGGCTGCAACCGGCCACTGCCGGTGTATTGCTACCCCAACGGCGACAACGATGAACGCGTGCGCGAGCAGATCGCCAATCACGATTATCCGTTCGCGCTCGGCACCGGCACCGGTATCTATCGCGGCGAAGGCGAACCGTTGAACCTGCCGCGTTTCGGCGTCAGTCAGCGCACCGCGCGCAATCCGGAATTGTTGTCGTGGCGGATTTTTCGCGGGGCGCGGCCATGAGCCGAGGCACCTACCTCAAACATCTGGCGCTGAGCATGGGCACCAAACTGGCGATGATCGCCCTGCGTTTGCTGCGCAACGTGCTGCTGGCGCGGATTCTCGGCCCGAGTGAGCGCGGCTTGTTTGCGCTGCTCAGCACCCTGCCCGACTTGATCAGCGCCGCCACCAGTGGCGGGCTCAATTCGGCGGTGGGTTTTCAGGCTGCCAAGCAGCGGCCGATGGGGTTGTTGCTGAGTCAAGTGTTGGTGTTTGGTTGTTTGCTGGCAGCGCTGCTGACCTTGCTGGTAGTGGCGCTGGTGCGTGAGTTTGGCAGTGAACTGGATGTGACGATGCAACTCGGTTTGCTCGCCTGGCTGTTGCTGCTGGCGGTGCCGCTCACCGTGTTGAAAAGCGGCCTGCTGACGCTGCACAACGCCTCGGGTGGCGTGGTCGCGTTCAATGCCTTGCGTCTGGTCGAATCGCTGGCGCCGCTGTTGCTGTTTCTCGCACTGTTCTGGATGTGGAAAAGCGCCGCACTCGAAGCCGCGCTGATCAGTTGGCTCGCCGGGATCAGTCTGGTGGTGCTGGCCGGTTGGGTCTGGCTCAAACGCGCGCAGCCATTACAACTGCAATGGGATCGCGCCAGCCAGAAAGAACTGCTGCGCTACAGCGCGCGCAGTCATCCGGATCTGCTGTTTCAGCAAGTGATATTGCGCTCGGATTATCTGTTTATTGGCGCCCTGCTCGGCAGCACCGCCCTCGGTCATTACGCGATGGCCAGCGCGGCTGCAGAGTTGTTGCTGATCGTCCCGGAAGCGGTGACCACGCCGCTAATGAAACGCCTGCTGCAACAGGACGAAGGCATGGACAAGGTCACGCCGCTGGCCCTGCGCCTGACCGCGACGGTGATGCTCGGCGCGTGCCTGACCATGGCGGTGATTGGCGAATGGCTGATCGTCACGCTGTTTGGTGCGGTGTATCAACCGGCCTATCCGGCGCTGCTGGCGTTGCTGCCGGGGCTGTTGGGCCTGTGCTACGCAAGCATTTTACGCCTGGACTTGCTCGGTAAAAATCGCCCCGGCACGGTGTCGATGCTGATGGGTTTGGGCGCGCTGCTGAATCTGGCGCTGAACCTGGTGATGATTCCGGCTTACGGCATCGTCGGCGCGGCGGCGGCTTCGTCGATTGCGTATCTGGCAGTGACGGTGGCGATGCTGGTGCTTTATTGCCGCTTGAGCGGCGTGCCGTTCTGGCAAACCCTGATCATCCTGCCGCGCGACGTCACACCGATGTGGCTGATGCTGCAACGGCGGAAAACCGCATGAAAGGCCTGGCCCTGCTGATCGGTCTCGGCCTGTCGCTGGACGCCTTTGCGGCGTCGATGCGCTGGGGCGAGATTCGCGACGGCAGCCTGTATCTGCAAGCGGATCGTCCGGACACGGTAACCGTGCGCTGGACACCGGCGTGGCAGGCTGAGGCCAATGAAGAACATGTGTATTTGCTCGATGGCCAAGGCAAGTTGCAGGGTGATCGGTTCATCAAGGCCAGTGAAACCCGTGGCAGTCAGAGCTGGCCGCTGCAGCCCGGCGCGGCGAGTTATCGACTGGAAATTCCCGGCTACAGCTTCCGCAATTATCGCGTCGAACATGACGAGCGCACGGTGGCGTTGTTCGCCCCAGCGAAAGTGCATTTCAGCGCCGATACGCACAATGGCGACGAGTTGTATTTCAAAGTCGCAGCGGGCGAGCACGCGGTGCTGGCCGGCAAGTTTCATGGCGGCGTCAGCGGTTTGCAGGCTCAACGCGTTGGCGATGATCAACAACTGACACTGGCGCTGAAACCTTATCGCGCCTATTGGCAGTTCGATCAGGTCGCCCTGCCCGTCAGCGAGCGCGAACAGGTCTGGCGCCTGCGTTTGCAAGGCAGCGGCAAAGCAGCGTTCTGGCTGGATGGCACGGCCAACCTGTTTGCGCAGAATCCGCAGCAACTGAAGCCGCTGCGCGAAGACGCCGGGCACACCCGTTTGACCCTGCACGACAAAGTCCTCGGGCGCACGCCGGATCTGGGCATCGCCCTGCCCTACGTGATGCCGCCGCCGGCCAGTCACGCCGTGCTGGACGCGCTGAAACCGACCGCGGCGAGTTACTACAGTTTTGTCGATGTGACGGCGAAGAACCCGCATTTCGAAGACGCGTTCCGAAAGGTGTATCAGGATCGTTTCGGCATCAAACAAGACATCACCTTGCTCGCTGGCAGTCAGCGGCAGGCGGATCTGCGCGCCGATGTGCAGAGCAACAGCGGCCT
This sequence comes from Pseudomonas sp. NPDC088429, assembly GCF_044753305.1. Taxonomy (NCBI): domain Bacteria; kingdom Pseudomonadati; phylum Pseudomonadota; class Gammaproteobacteria; order Pseudomonadales; family Pseudomonadaceae; genus Pseudomonas; species Pseudomonas sp. NPDC088429. The sequence continues at coordinate 50,071 of NZ_JBIVMX010000006.1, forward strand.
CGATGCGTGGCTGGCCAGCACCCGAGCGCTGGGCGGCAAAGGCACGCATTACATTGGTTTTGCCGATGAGCCGAATCTCAACTATTCGAGCTACGCGCAGTATCAGGCGATTTTCGCCAGCATGGCTCGGCAGGTGCGCAGCGATCCGGCGAATGCCAAGGCTGGTGTGCGCATTGCCATGCCGGCCAGTTCGCGACTGGTCAACGGGCCGTTCGCCGATAACGCGGCGGGCAAGCGCGGGATCGATTGGGCGCGGCGTTTGCTTAGCGAATCAGGCGATCAGGTCGATGCGCTGGCGTGGCACGAATGGATGATTCGCGACCTGCTCGCCACGCGCGTTTATCGCGACAGCGTGCGCCGCGCCGCCGACCTGGTTGGCCTCGACAGCAAAGGTCAGCCGCGCAAGGCCTTGCTGCTCGATCAGACCAATATGTCCAGCGGCTCCAGCCTCAGCCCCTACGATCAGGAAACCCACTACGCTTCGCTGTGGTGGGCGTCGGTGGTGATCAACGCTTCACAGGACGGCTTGTTGAGCATGCTCAACTGGTTCCAGGCTGCCGATGAGCCGCAATATCCCAAGGGCATGTTGCGGGTTTCGGCGGATGAACAACGTTTCGAGTTGAAACCGGTCGGCCTGGCGCAACAGTTTATCGCCCAGCATTGGCTGCATCAGGTGCTGTGGCTGGAAAACGATTCCTTTGAAGTCGATGTGCTGGCGATGGCCGGCGACGATCAGCGCGGCTTGCTCGGCGTCAACAAAGGCACGCGCCTGCAGCGCATGGAACTGAGCGGCGCCACGTGCCCGCTGCACAACGGCGCCTTGCGCTACTTCGGCACCGACAACCGCAGCCGCGACGCACCGTTCACCTGCCGCGATGGACGCGTCAGCTTTGATCTGCCAGGCCAGACCCTGTTTGCACTGAGCTGGATCGCGTCATGAAGCCAATTCCGAACATTCATGAGAAAGGCCAGGCGAACTTTAACCCCGATGTGATTGAGCTTTTGTGGCGAGGGGATTTATCCCCGTTCGGCTGCGCAGCAGTCGTCGCTTCTTATCCTGTTAAAGCGGGGCCGCTTCGCAGCCCAACGGGGATAAATCCCCTCGCCACAGGCGTTCTCTCAACAATTGGGGTCGCTGCGCCGAAAGGTTCAGGAGCACGCACCATGGGCATCGTCAGCAAACTCAGCGAGCACATCAAACAAAAAGGCCTGCGCGCCACTTTGGCGAAAGCCTGGAAACACTATGTTTTTTCCCATCAGGAACTGCTGTGGATGGAGCGTGATCTGGTCAGCCCGGTGCCGCCGCACAACCTCAAACCCTACCCGCCATTGCAGGTAGTGAAGATCACGCCAGACAACGCCAGCGCCTTCGCCCGCAACTTCGGTGACCGCGTCGGCACCATGGCTGAACTGGCCAACGAAGGCCACACCGGGCACATGCACCTCGACGATCAAGGCGCTGCCGTGGCGTTCATCTGGGGCAGTTCGCGGGACTATTTCGACCGGCATTACTACGGCTGCCTGTTCCCGGTGAAACCGGGCGAATTCTTCGAGTTTGGCGGCGAGTTGACCCGCAAATATTGGGGCACCGAGCTGTCGGTGGATCTGCAACTGGAGCTGTGGAAAGCCATGGCTGCACAGGGTTGCGACAAGGTCGTCGATGTCTGCGAATTTCACAACATCCCGGCGCTCAAGCTGCACCTGCGCATGGGCTATACCGAACAGGGACGGATCATGAATGTTTACACCTTGTTCAGTCGCTGGCGCTTCTACCGCGAAACCCGCTACAGCGGCTCGCGTCTGGACGCACTGCGCAAACCGTCCCGTCCACCCGTAACAGCAACGGCGGCCTGAGCCTATGGTGACGCGATTTGAATGGCGCACTTCACTGTGCGCCGCCGATTTCCCCGAAGCAGCGTATGAAGCGCTGCGTCTGCGGGTGACGGATCACACGCCGTTCAACAGCCTTGGTTGGTTGTGCGCGGCCGAGCAGGCCCTTGGTACGGATGAGCGTCTGCACATCCTGCTGGGTTGGGAAGCGGACGAATTGCGTCTGTGCCTGCCGCTGGTGGCGAGTCGCGAACGCTTTGCCGGCGTGCCGTTTCGGGTGCTGCATCACTTGGGTTATCCGCTGGCGGATCGCTTGGCGCTGCTGTCGTTGTTGGGCGCTGAGGACATGCGTCAGGCGCTGAATATGATTCGCCAACGTGTGCCCCACGCGCTGCTGCAACTCAATGAATTGTCCGAACCTGCCGGTGAAGAAAGTGCGCTCACCGAATGGATGGCGCACAGCTCCACCGGTGAACGACGGCTGAGTTGTCGAGTGCCGGTGCACCTGATCAGCGAGGCCGATCATCAGGAAGTCTCCGGTGATCCGCGCTACAAACTGCGACGGGCGCGCAAGCGGATTGCCGCGTGTGGCGCTGAGGTGCGCAGAATTATTCCCGACGCGATGAGCATGGGCCCGTTGTTGCAGGCCATCAGCGAAGTCGAAGCGGTGAGCTGGAAAGGTGATGAAGGCGTAGGCATTTTTGCCAGCGAACCCAGTCGCCAATTGATCGAACGCGCGTTCATCGCCCTCGCCGGCCAAGGCCTGGTTCGGGTGGTCACGCTGGAGTTGAACGGGCGCTGCATCAGCTATCGCCTCGGCCTGCTGGAGCAAGGTCGGCTCTACGATTACAACCTCGCCTTCCTGCCGCAATACGCCGATCTGGGCAGCGGCCGGGTGTTGCTGGAGGAATGGATTCGCTGGGGGCTCGACGATCACTGGCACTGGATCGATGCCTCGCGGGTCAGCCTGGAAAACTCCAGCCATCAACTGCACGAACGCATGACCGGACAACTGGAGCACTGGCGCTGGAGTTTTTATTCCTGGCGGCCGAGTGGTCTTGTCCTCGGCCTGGGCTTGCGCCTGTGGCATCGACTCAAGCCGCGCGTACAAGCCTGGCGGGCGCGGCGTGCCGAGCAAGCGAAACCTGTTTTGAAACCTGTTGCGATCACCACGGAGGGCGAACATGCCACGCCAAGTCATAGTCAACGCTGACGATTTCGGCCTCAGCCCGAACGAAAACGCGGTGATCTTCGCTGCCTTTCAGGCCGGGGTCATCAGTTCTGCCACGGCCATGGCCAACATGCCGGCGTTCGAAGCGGCGTGCGCGATGGCCCGGCATCCGACGTTGCAAGGCCGGGTTGGATTGCACTTCAACCTGACCTACGGGCGGCCGTTGAGTCAGGCGATTTTCAAGCGCCGTACCTTCTGCGACGACCATGGCGTGTTCGACTTGAGTCTGCCGCGCCATCGGTTGTGGCTCAGTCGCGAAGACCGCGAGGCGGTGCGTGAAGAATTGCAGGCGCAGTGGCAGCGTTGCGTCGATCACGGCGTGCGGCCGAGTCATATCGATTCCCACCAGCACGTGCATAACATCTGGCCGATTGGCGAGATCGTCGCGCGGTTTGCCGCGCATCAAGGTGTGCCGATTCGACTGGCGCGCAATCTGGGGCAAAACCTCAATCTGCCCAAGCGCGTGTTCAAGGGTTTGCTCAATTGGCGCTTGCAGAGTCTGGCTGGTGTGACGGCTGACTATGTGTGCACGCCGATCGACCTGCGTAACGACAGCGCGCCGACCGACGGCGTGCTGGAAATCGTCGCGCACCCGACGCAACTGGGCGCCGATTTTGGTGATGCTTATCTCAACCCTGACGAGTCCCTGAGCCGCGTGCTAGAGCAGCGGTTGACGGGCGTTCCACGGGTTTCCTACGCCGATCTGAACAAGGATTTTCTACGCGGTACCGCCGCACTCGATTGAGTTACATACCTTGCAATACTTTCCAAGATGGCACTTTGAAATGAACTGGCAAGGGTGATCTATACCCACAAAGCGACCACAACAACACCGGGCTTCGGCCACGGAGGGCATCATGAGCTTTATCAAAAAACTACAAGAACGCATCCGCCAAAAAGGCCTGGGCCGCACCTTCGGCACGTTGTGGAAACGTTACGTGTTTTTCCATTGGGAACTGTTGTGGATGGAGCGTGACCTGGTCACCCCGGTGCCGCCGCACAAGCTGCGTCCATACGAGGGCCTGAGCAAAGTCGACATCACCCCGGAGAACGCGATCGCGTTCAGCAAACATTTCGGTGACCGCGTGGAGACCATGGCGGAGCTCGCCGCCGAGGGTCACACCGGGCATATGTACCTCGATGCGGATGGGCATGCGGTGGGGTTCATCTGGGGCAGCATTCGCGACTATCACGACCGTCATTATTACGGCTGCACCTTCCCGGTGAAGCAGGGTGAATTCTTTGAGTTTGGCGGCGAGATGATCCGCACGTATTTCGGCAGCAGCCTGTCGGTGGACGTGCAGGTGGCGCTGTGGGAAGCGATGGCGGCGCAGGGTTGCAACAAGGTGGTGGACGTCTGTGAGACGCACAATATTCCGGCGCTGAAGCTGCACATTCGCATGGGCTATCACGAGCAGGGGCGCGTGATGCACGTGTATTGCCTGTTCGGACGCTGGAAGTTTTTCCGTGAGACGCGGTATGAGGGATCGCGGCTTGAACCGCTGCGCAAACCGGGGCGGCCGGTGGTGAGTGCGGCGGCGCAGGCTTGATTGTCTTTCGGAATTTGCAGTGGCTTTGTTGCCGCCTTCGCGAGCAGGCTCACTCCTACAAGGGATCTGCTATGCGCCGAATACCATTGTAGGAGCTGCCGAAGGCTGCGATCTTTTGACTTTGAAGATCAAAAGATCGCAGCCTTCGGCAGCTCCTACAGGATTTGTGTATGGCGCATAGCCAATGTGGGTCGACTCACTAAAGCATTCAGGTCTTGATGGCGACCAGGGTAAAGCACATCGGCATCTGCGCCTCGCGATTCAAATACTGGTCATACACCTCTTCCCGGTTCGAGTGCGCATACTCCTTGAAGTGCGCAATATTCAGCCCCGCCGCCATGGCAGCACTGAAAATATCCCCCAGCGTGTGCACAAACCAATACGACTTCGCCGCCTGCTGCTCAACCTTGCCGACATACACAATCGGCTCCTCCTGCACAAATGGCTCGGTGCGGAAGTACGAACTGGCGAGCTGATACGGATCTTCCGCATCCGGATCAACCATTTCCAGAAACGGATGGGTTTCATAGATCACCAGTTTCCCTCCCGGTTTCAGCGTCGAGACGACATGACGGAAAAACTCGCCAATGTCCGGCATCCAGCCGAACACGCCAATGGTGATCAGCGCCACGTCAAAACGGTTGTGCAAGGACGCCGGCAAATGATGGATATCGGTCTCGATGAACTCGGCGTTGTGCGGTGAACGGCGGTTCAGCTCACGCGCCTGATCAAGAAACGCCGCCGACTGATCGACCCCGACCACACTCCGCGCACCGTGGGCAAACAGCGACAGACTCTCGCGGCCATTGTTGCAGCACAGCTGAATCACATCCTTACCATCGACCTCAAGCAACCCGCTCAAGGTCTCATCAAGACAAGAGAAATCCGCCTGCGCAACTTCGCTGAGCACGGCCTGCCAGTCAGGCGAATCCTCATGATGGCGGGCGGAATCGTTCCACGCCTGTCGATTACTCTCGATGGCGGTTTCGTTATTGGGCACTTCCATGGCGCACTCCGGACGATGCTCGTAATTGAGCGAAACCGAGTCTAGATCACCCCGCCAATCGCGATTGTTGCAAACTTGTAAGCCACTCCGTGTAGGAGCTGCCGCAGGCTGCGATCTTTTGATCTTGTTTTTAAAGATCGCAGCCTGCGGCAGCTCCTACAAATGAATTGGTTCGTGCCTACAGCTGTTGGCGACCTATCCAGACAAATTGAAGACTCGGCTGACTTTTCAACTCTGTTCACATGGATATCCTCACAGAGCGCAGACATCCGCCGCGCACAAAAAATGGCTAAGGAGGTTTAACCATGAGCCAGACTTTGACGAATTTCGACATGGCAGCACTGCTGGACAGTGACGAAGCCATCAGCGAATACCTGTCTCAGGTACTCGCAGACGGGGATAACGAAGAGTTTCTTCGCGCAAGCGACTATGTGCTCAACGCGCGTGGGACGGATCTATGTGCAGAGCCTAGACATGCGATCCACCCGGTTTCCTGAATGTAGGAGCTGCCGCAGGCTCGGGCCGCGTTCGGACGATCTTTTGATCCTGCTTTTAAAGATCAAAAGATCGCAGCCTGCGGCAGCTCCTACAGGGATCCGATGTGGATCGGGCGTTAGTGGCGTGGGCAGCTATAGTTAATAGCCTTGGGGAATACCGCACTCGCAGGTGCCGCCATGCTGATGCTCGAACGGCTGTTGTTGATGGGTTGTCTGCTTGCTGCCACTCAGGCGCAGGCGCTGGACAGCAATTTTGTTTACTACGGGCCGAACCAGCCCTTTGCCCACCCTGCCCCGTATTCATTGAATGCGACGCCGCCGCGATCTTATGAAGAGGCGGCGCCGCAGGATTTTGTGGTGATCCCGGGTGACCATGAGTTCTACGATTCACAACTGCCGACGGTGGCGGATGCGACGGTGCGGGTGTTTATTCGCACATACGATGCCGAGCGCGGGATTTATGTGAATGACGAGGTGCTGGATCCCGGTTGTTTGCTGGAGTGTTTGAGTCGGCAACAACAACACTGAATACCGTACGCCCACTGTAGGAGCTGCCGAAGGCTGCGATCTTTTGATCTTGATCTTAAAACAAGATCAAAAGATCGCAGCCTGCGGCAGCTCCTACATTGTGTACGGCCGCTACCACTGCCGTTTATCCGGGCGGGCCAGGCCGAGTTTTTCGATGCGGTAGCGCAGCATGTCGCGGCTCAGGCCGAGCAGGCGCGCGGATTTGGTGACGTTCCAGTCGGTCTTGTCGAGCATCTTGCGCACCATATCGCGCTCCACCTCCGGCAGGTTCATCGACTCCATATTGCTCGCCGGCCGTGGTTCGTAGTGCACCGGCGCTTCATGAATATGCAGCGGCGGCTCGTCGACCAGGCTCATGCACACATTGAGCTGATGCGCGGCAATCGTATCGCTCGGCGCCAGCAGCACAGTTTGCTCAAGCATGTTGCGCAACTCGCGCACGTTGCCCGGCCAGGTGTAACTGAGCAGCAACTCCTCGGCCTGCTGGCTGAAATGCAGATTCGGTTTGCCGTAACGCTTGCCATGGCAGGCGAGGAAATGCCGCGCCAACAGCAAAATATCCTCACCGCGCGCATACAAACGCGGCACTTTGATCGAAATAATCCGCAGACGGAAAAACAGATCACGCCTGAATTTGCCCTGCTGCACCATCTGCTCAAGGTTGCAGTTGGTCGCGCTGATCACCCGCAGATTGACCTTGCGCTCCTTCACCGAACCCACCCGGCGAATCGTCCGATCCTCCAGCAATTTCAAGATCTTCGCCTGCAACAGCAGATCCATCTCGCCAATCTCATCGAGAAACAGCGTGCCGCCATCCGCCGCTTCCACCAGCCCGACCCGGCGATCCTTGGCGTCGGTGAATGCGCCCTTCTCATGCCCGAACAGTTCCGACTCCACCAGATTCGACGGAATCGACGCGCAGTTGAACTCAATGAACGGGCCTTTGCTACGCGGGCCGTCGAAGTGCAGCGCACGGGCCACCAGTTCCTTGCCGGTGCCGGTCTCGCCTTCGACCAACACCGGTGGCAGATCGGTGTTGGCCATGCGCCGTTCTGCGTCGAGCAACTGGCCAATGGTATTTTTCAGATACTGCATCGGCGCCGAGTCGCCGATCAGCGCCTGTATCCCGGATTTCTGCGCCTCGCGCTCCTGATAGAACGACAGCGTGCGCTCCATCCGTTCAGTGGCCAGGGCCTTGTCGAGCAGCAGCTTGAGTTCCGCCAACGCAACCGGTTTGGTCACGTAATGAAAGGCGCCCTCCTTCATCGCCACCACCGCGTCTTCGACGTTGCCGTAACCGGTCATCATGATCACTTTGAGATCCGGCGCGCTGATGCGCAGCTTCTGGATCAGGTCGTGACCACTCATGCCCGGCAGCGAGTTATCCGTCAGGACGATGTCGGGCATAAAGCTTTCCAGTTGCTCCAGCGCGTCTTCGGCCGAATGGCAGACTGTCACCTCGAAGTCTTTGCGCTCCAGGTAGGTCTGAATATTCTCGGCCAACAGTTCGTCATCCTCGACCAGCAGAATGCTGTGTTCCATATTCCCCTCCCGATGCCACTTTGAAGTTGAGACTGACGCGGGTTCCTTCCTGCTCGCGGCTGGTCAGGACGACCGAACCTTGAAAGCGCTCCATGATTCTTTTGACCAACGCCAGGCCAACCCCGAGGCCGCCCTGTTTGGTGGTGAAAAACGGTTTGAACACCAGCAGTTGCTGCGACGCGCTCATGCCCTTGCCGGTGTCGCTCAGGGTCATGCGCACGCTGTCCGGCTGCGGTGATTCGAATTCAATGCTGAGTACGCCGCCCTTGGGCATGGCTTCGAGGGCGTTGGCAAACAGGCTATTGAGGATTTGCGTAAGCAGCACCTTTTGACTGACCACCGGCAGGCAATTTTGTGGACTGAATCGCACTTCGACGCCGTTACGCCTGATCAACGCATCGAAGGCACCCAAAGTGTCCTCCACCGCCAGCACCAGATCCACCGCTTCGCCGTCGTCATTCATCGGCCGTAACGACACCAGCAGTTCGCGCACCCAGCGCGACATGCGGTCGACCTGACTGATGATGTCGCCGATATTGCGTTGCGCACCGGGGCTGGCGACTTCCTGAGCCAGTTCGGCGCTGGAACGAATCGTCGCCAGCGGATTACGCAAACTGTGCGCCACCGCCGAAGACATCTCGCCGAGGGCAACAAAGGTTTCGTTGCTGATCAATTGCTGTTGTTGGCTTTGCAATAACTTTGCCGCACGCCGCACAATCCAGAACAACGCCAGAAAAATCGCCGCTCCGCCAAAACAGGTCGCCGCCCAGATCGAGGCGAAACCGCGATCTATACGGTCGACCAGATCCGACGGTTCCTTGTAGATCTCGACCATGGCGATGACTTTGCTTTTATCGGCATTGAACATCGGGATGTAGTTCTCGATGAACAGGTATTTCGGCTCGCGCAGCAAACGTTGCTCCGGACGCTCCTCGTCGATTTTGTGGTAGCTGGAGGAGACCGGCACTCTCATCTCGAACGACTCGTCGAGTTCGTCGTCATCGTCGATGTGCACGCCGATCAGCTCGGCGTTGGTCGACCAGATCACCGTGCGATCCAGCGCATAAACGGTGGCGAGAAGAACGTCCGGCAGGTGCTCGACGTGATCGAGAAATTCGGTGCGGGCCGACACGTGCGACGCCGGGTCGACGTCGGGATAATTGTTGTCTTGGCGCGGGTCGAGCATTTCACCCATGGTTCGCGCCGGTGAGATGTCGGCGTGGCGCATCTCCGCCTCGCCGATGGCCTGAACAAATTGCGCGGTCAGCAGTGCGTCACGCTCGACGCTTTCGGTGACCACGAAGCGCGTGGAGATGTAACCGAGCCCCAGCGCCACGGCCGCAATGATGAAAAAACTGGCGAGCGTGAACCAGCGCAGCAGATCGAACTGCTCACGCCAGCCCTTGCCTGCGACCGATGCGTTCGGTGCAGAGGTTTTTTGTGCTTCCAGTCGCTGCATGGGAGTGCCCTGGAGTGTTTGTATCGAAGCGGTTACAGCCCTTAGTGTAGGTGGCTATGACCGCGACACACGGTTCAATGATGCTATTTTGCCGCTAGCGCATTTGACTCACCGTCGCGGCGCTATCACCCGGTTTTACTGGCGTCAAGCCGCCGTCGGCCAAGCCTTTGGCGGACGTTTGCTGACGTTCGGTTTCGTCACTGAGGAAGTCGATGATCGACTGCGCCGACGCTTCGTCGAGGCGCAGGTTGGGCATCGGAATTCGCTCGAATTGTTCATACAGTTGCAGCGCGATCGGGTCTTTTTCCGCAAGCAAGCGATCCGGTTCACGAATCCAGCGATTCAGCCATTTGGGGTCGCGGTTGCGGGTCACGCCAATCAGGTCGGGGCCGATGTTGCGCATGCCAATGCCTTGGCCATCCTGCGGGCCGAGGCTGTGGCACGAGGCGCAGCGGGTGCGAAACAGTTCTTCACCGTTGCTCGGCGGGCGAATATCCGGGGCGTTCGCGTAGCTTTCTTCGATGCTCGGCTGCTTCCAGTTCTGCAAGGTGTTGGCCAGTTGATCGGCAAGAATCCACGGATTTTCGAATGGCGAAGCTTTCATCCAGCGCCCGGTGGTCTGATTGCCGACGATCAGGCTGAGGTTGTGATCCTTGCTGCGGCCGTTGTCGACACCTTCGATGAACAGCCCGAGTTTCTTGCGCAGGTCGGTGACGTCTTCGAATTCGCCGGTGAGAAACTTCCAGCCCGGCCCGACCTTGAAGCGTTGCGAATAGGCCTTGAGCACCTCGGGCGTATCGCTCAGCGGATCGATGCTGATCGAGTAGAAGAAAATGTCCTGCCCGACCCGATCGCCGAGCAGTTTCTGCACCTGGCGCAGGCGCGCGGTTTCCAGTGGGCAGGAGTCGCTGCACGAGGTGAAGATGAAGTTGATCACCACCACTTTGTCTTTGATCAGGTCATCGAAAAAATGCACCTGCTGACCGTCCTGATCGGTCAGCAGGGTATTGGGGAAATAGTCGCCACCCCACGGGGTGGCGGATTCGCTGGCCGCGGGCGGTTGGCCGACGCTGGCCTGATGTGCCAGCAGCACGCGGCTGCCGAGCACACAGACCACCAGCATCAGCACCAGGTGCATGCCCAGCGCGCGGGAACGCGGAGCTTGTGTTGGCATGACGGTGCGCTCGCGGTTCATTTTTTCACGGTCACTTGCGGGCCGAAGCCATCGCCATTGCGGAAGGTTGGCAGCGCGGCGGAGTTGACGTAGCGCACGCCGTCCCAACTTGGCAGAGGCGTCGGCATCAACTGCAGTTGCCCGGGCTTCTCAAGGTCCCAACGCAGCAGCATCGAGTTGTCCTCATGCTGAGTGTTGTGACAGTGCTCCATGTACGTCCCGGCAAACTCGCGGAAGTTGATCGCCATCTCGACGCTGTCCAGCCCATCGTTTTCCGAACCGATGCGATAGACGTCTTTGCGCGCCCATTTTTCCCATTCAGGCGGTGCCTTGCCGCCGCGACTGAGGATGATCCCCTCCTCGAAGTGCACGTGCACCGGATGGCTCCAGCCCTTGCCGCCGGCCTTGATGTTCCACACCTCCAGGGTGCCGAAACCGGTGATACCGGCGTCGGTCGGGCCGCTGGACAATTTGGTCGAGGCGTTGAGGCGCCTTGGATCCATGTGGAAGCCGAACCCGCCATCGGTCTTGACCGTCCACGGCGCTTCATCAGTGCCGTCGGAACGGCCGAAGGTGAAGGTGCGGTGACGGGCGTTGGCCAGCAGTGCTTTGTCGGCAGCGTTGTCGCGGTGAATCTTCAGCGGAATCATCACCAGCCCTTCAGCCTTGCCCGGTTTGGCCGGCTCGTAGGCTGCCGGATCCATCGCCAGATCCTGGCCGGTGTAGGCCTTGACGTTGAGCTGCAAGACTTTGCCCACCGCCGGATCGCCCTTGTCCCACTGCGGGCCTTTGCTGCTCTGCTTGATTACCGCGAGGTATTTCTCGGAGAGCACGTCGGCCAGCGAGATCACGTCTTTCGGCCCCTTGCCGTCGTCGTGGGCCTGCAAGTTGAGGAAGAACAGTTTGTCGCCGGGTTTGATGCCGTTTTTGGCGAAGTTGACGATGATGTCGAAGCGCTCGGCAATACCCTGGGTCGGCAAGATCGCGTTGTGGTTCTGTTTGTCGCCGTCGGCATCGAGATCCATCGAGCCGTCGAATGGCACGCTGTGCTCCATGATGTTGCCGTCGTTGGCGATCATGTGAAACGGCACGCGGCTGTACGACACGCCAGAGTTTTTCGGCCCTTGAAACTCGCCGCTGCTGCCTTTGATCTCACGCACCAGCGCCAGTTTGAAGTAACGCGACACCGAGCCGTTGAGGATGCGGAAACGGTAGCTGCGCGCACGCACGTCGAGGGTCGGTTTCCACTGCCAGTTGACCAGCATCTGATCGCCGAGGAAGCCGTCGGTGTTGAACGGGTTGAACCACAACTGGCCTTCCTGATCCCAGGCCTTGTCGGCGAACACCAGGTTGACATCGTAGTCGCGGTTGCCCCACGGCAAGGCGCTGCCGCTGGGCAGGCGCAGGTTGACGCCGTCGTTGACCGACTCGTTGCCGCGATCCAGCGCGCTGTAGTAATTCATCATCGCCGCGTTGCCCTTGTAGACATTCTGCGCGGTGAAATCGAGCATGTGATCGTGGAACCAGTGGGTGCTCATGGTCTCGCGCCAGTCGCCGCGAATCTTGATGGTGCCGTGGTCGCAGGTCTTTTTCGCCGGAGCCAAGTCGTTGACCCACAGAGTTTCACCCGGTGCGCAAGGGAACGCTGCGCGCGGGTCTTCAGCCTTGGTGTTGATGCTGTCGTAACCGGCGAGCTGGATCGGCCAGCGATAGTCGTAGAACTGCCCCGGGAAGAAAAATGCGTTGGCGTAACCGTCGCTTTCTGCCGGCGCGTGACCGTTGTGCTCGTGGGTACTGATGGTGTGCAAGCCGAAACCACGGTTAGCCGCCGGATCAATCGGCAAGCCGTTGTAGTGACGCATCATCACCGGCTGGCCGTAGCGCACCATCAACAGTTTCGGCGGCAGCGTGCCGTCGAACGTCCACACCGCGTTGTGGTTCTGCACCGGCATGTTCGGGTGGAAGCGCGGGTCGACGCCTTTGGCCGTGCCGTCCGTCAGCGGTACACCGGCGACGTTGTGGTACAGGCCGCCGGGGCCGAATTCGCCCACGGCGTAGTGGTGCATCTGCACGCTGTCACGCAGGCCGCCATTGATGCGCGCACCGGTTTGCGCGGTTTTGTAGGCAACTTGCGGGTAGAACTCGTTCCAGCGCTGGTGCGCCCAGCCCTTTCCTGGCGGCCGCCCTTCTGCCGACGAACCGATATGGCGGTTGAGGAACACCTCGATCTGCGCCTGCCACGGGTTGCGGTCGACAATGTTGGAGAACTGGCTGGGGAATGGCGTCAGGCCCGGTTGACGCAAGAACGCGTCGAGCGCAGTGCCGGGTGGCGCACTGCGGGCGACGTTGTTCGGATCCTGAGCGGGAGCCGGGCCGATCGCGGCCGGCGGAAATGGCAGCGGCGCGGCGGGAGTGGTCGGGTCGAGTTTTTCCGGGCCGAACTCTTCGAACAACACCAATTGCTGGGTGAACGGCTGCGCGCCATAGAGCGGGCTCGGCTTGCCGTTGGTGGGGTAGTTGAAACTGGTCTGCACGGTCGGCGGCAGGCTGTTTTCCGCACGCGGAGTGTCACGCGAGCCTTTGACGCCGTCGGGCAAGTCGAAAGAATCTTCGTTGGCCTCGGGCATGGTCAGGATGGCGTTGAGCGCCGTCGCCTCATCCGCCGGCTCGTCGTAGTAGGCCGACGGATCGGACGCTTCGGGCTCGCGTTCGTCATCGATCGGGCTCGCTCGAACGCCGGCCATGGTGCCGAGGGTCAACAGCAGGAAGACGCTCAGCGGCGTCAGCAGGAAGGTGTTGCTTGGGTTACGCGTTGTTCTGTCCATCACCAGCCGCCTCATCAAGGAAGGGGTGATGGTGTTTTGCAACTAGTGCGCCAAGAATTTATTTCCAGTTGTTACAGGGGCTTGCGGGGGCTGCGGGTGTCCCCACTCCCCGGTGACCGGGGCTTGACACCCAGTGATGGGGGAAGTTCATAAAAATTTTGGGGATACATAGTCCCTGTAGGAGCTGCCGAAGGCTGCGATCTTTTGATCTTGTTTTTTAAAATCAAGATCAAAAGATCGCAGCCTTCGGCAGCTCCTACAGGGGTTAGCGAATTACTCGACGAGTTGGAAGGCCAGGCGCACGGTGGTGCCCTCACCTTCGCAGCTGTGCAGGGTTACGCCGCCGCCGAAGCGTTCCATGATGCGTTTGACCAGCACCAGACCGACGCCGAGGCCGCCGGCCTTGGTGGTGAAAAACGGCCGGAAGGCCATGGTGCGCTGTTCTTCGTTCATGCCTTTGCCGGTGTCGCTGAGCACCACGCACACGCCGCGATCGTCGCTTGGTTCGAGGCTGATGGTCAGCGTGCCGCCCTTGTCCATCGCCTCCAGCGCGTTGGCCAGCAGGCTGTTGAGGATCTGCGTCAGTTGCACCGGCTGGCTCAGCACCATTGGCGTGTGCTGCGGCTGAAACACTACTTTTACGCCTGCCCTGGCGATCTGCTGTTCGAAGGCGACGAGGCTCTCGTGCAGCGCCGCCACGAGGTTCACCGGTTCCGGGTCATCGTTGAGCGGACGCAACGACTGCAGCAACTCGCGCACCCATTTCGACATGCGATCGACCTGGCCGATGATGTCTTTGATGTTCTTCTCGGCCGGGCCGGCGTCGAACTCCAACGCGAGCTCGGCGCTGGAACGGATGGTCGCCAGCGGATTGCGCAGACTGTGCGCCACGGCGGACGACATCTCGCCCAACGCAACATACGTTTCATTGGCGATCAGTTGTTTTTGCTGCACGGCGAGCAAAATCGCCGCGCGCCGCACGATCCAGTACAAGCCCAGATAAATCAGCCCGCCGCCGAGCGCAGTGGCCAGCCAGATCAGGATCATTCCACGCTCCATGCGCGCGATCAGGTCTTTGGGTTCCTTATAAATCTCGACCATCGCCGTGACGGTCTTGCCGTCGGCGTCGAACAGCGGGATGTAGTTTTCGATAAAGATGTAGTCCGGCGGGATGACGAACTTCTGTTCTTCACGCGCCTTGTCGACGTCGTGATAGCTGGCCGACACCGGAATCTTTTCGTTGAAGGCGCGATCAAGGTCTTCGTCGGCATGGATGCTGGTGCCGACGAGAACCGGGTTGGTCGACCAGATCACCTGGCGATCCGGCGCATAGATGTTGGCGAGGATCACGTCGGGCAAGTGTTCGATGTGATCGAGAAACTCTCCGCGCGCATCGGCCCGGGCTTGTGGATCGACATCGGGAAAATCCTTGTCTTGGCGCGGGTCGAGCAACTCGCCCATGGTGCGCACGTTGGGGATCGAGACGTGGCGCACTTCGGCTGAAGCGATGGCCTGAATGAATTGCGCGGTGAGCAAGGCGTCGCGCTGCACGCTTTCCTCGATCACGAACCGCGTCGACACCGCGCCGAGCGCCACCGCCACGGTGGCGATCACCGCCATGCTGATCAGCGAAAACCAGCGCAGCAGGTTGAACGGCTGCTTGCGCGAGCCCAACCGTAGCGTGCCCTCCTCAACCGGAAGCGATTTCGACTGCATGTTCATGGCGGCGACTTCCCGATACATCCCTATAGGGTTATAGCCCACGGGTGGGGGTTTGCCCGGTTGCGGGGATATCGACCCGATGCACACCTGCCAAACCCACCGCAAATCCCTGTAGGAGCTGCCGAAGGCTGCGATCTTTTGATCTTGATTTAAAAATTTAAAAACAGGATCAAAAGATCGCAGCCTTCGGCAGCTCCTACAGGGTTATGTGTTTGGCAGGTAATGGATGTTCATCCCCATCGTCCCCGATTCTGGGGAATGGCGCCCTTTCCCCGCTGGCAAAAAAACCCAACTTCACACCTGCAAACCCCTCTACCCCGGCCCTCTCCCGCCCATTCACTGCACCTTGGCATGGAAGGTGTACAGGCCCTCTGCAACTGACCCATCCCCAAGGGGCAGGTACTTCGATAGAGGGATTAACTCATGCACCCTTTACTGTCCAAAACCGCGACCGTCCTGGTCGTGAGCGCCTTGGCCCAGGGCATCGCTCAGGCCGCTTTGTTTGCTGTAGATCCGGGCCCGTACACGCCGGCCAGTGGCGGTTTCGCCAATTGGTATCAGGACACCCACGGTCGCACCCTCGATCTGTGCCTGTCGAAAGCACTCAGCTCGCGAGTGCCGAGCGCACCCGGCGCACCGTCGTACATGTGCTCGCTGCTACCGACCCCCGGCGTGTTTGACGACACCCAACCGATCGTCTTCCCGAGCAACTTTCCCGACGAAGCGTTCTGGTTCACCGGCGAAACCACCCTCGTCGACGCCGCACGCGGGATCGACCTGACCTACGTCAGTGCCATCGAAGCCGCGTTCGCCGCCGAAGAACCGGTGGAAGGTGATCAAGTCAGCTTCGCGCGAATCCGTATTCGCGTCGACGTGCCCACCGCGGGTACCTACGTCATCACCCACCCGTACGGCGTCGATGTGTTCAACATCGACACCCCCGGTCGCCGTGCGATCAACATGACCCGCGACATCGGCATCGGCACTCCGAAAACCTATGACGGCGCACTCAAGGGCGACATCGGCCCGTTCCTGCGTAGCGTCAACGGGCCGTACACCGAGACCAATCCGCTGACCGGTGCCGCCGAACAATTTGTTGGCGATCCGAACCTTTCCGAAGCGGTGACGGGCAGTCCGTTCAACACCAACTTCGTGCGCATCGAAGGCCCGAATGGTCTGGATCTGCGTTCCACGACGTTTGCCGTCTCCGGCAAGTTGTCGACCGTCGTGCGGCCAACACCGATGATCGCGCAGCGCAGCACCTACTCACGCAAGGCCGGCGACAGCGCACCGGTGGCGCAGCAAGACGTGTTCGTCCTCGCGCCGCCGGCACCGGGTACGGCGGCCGTCACCAGCAGCACGCCCGTGCTGAACATGACCGAAGCCAACAGCACCGGCAGTTGGTATGCGCAATCGGCGGTCAACCCGACCTTGCCGACCACGCTGCAGGTGACCGCCGACAACCACTTGGCCATCGCCAGCAGCACGCCGACCACCCTGCCCATGGCCCTGACCGATCTGGTGGTGATCCAGAGCGCGCAATACAGCCTGAGCTCCGGCCAACTCACCGTGGTGGCCTCGACCAGCGACGAAACCTCGCCGCCACTACTTACCGCGACCTCCGGCAGCGGCGCCGCCATCGGTGCGCTCGGTGGCGACGGCGCGGTGAAAACCCTGGCCACCGGGATCTCGCCGATTCCACCGGCCAAGGTGCGCGTGACGTCGTCCAACGGCGGCAGCGACACCGAAGAAGTGGTCATCGTGCAATGAACGCTCACATGCCCAGATCCGCATCAGGAGGCATCATGAACAAGTGGCCACGCTTTGCGCTCAACGCGCTCGGGCTCGCTCTCTCGCTGACCGGCAGTGCCTATGCGCAACTCGCCGCCGTCGACCCCGGCCCCTACACCTTCGCCACCGGGAAATTCCCGATGTGGTATCAGGACGAAAACCAGCTGTCGATGGAGCTCTGCCAGTCGCGCGCCGCCAGCTCGCGAGTGGCGGCCAGCGTGCCACCGGCCTACATGTGCATCCTGCTCGCCGAGCCGGGTATCTACGATGATGCTCAGCCGATGATTTTCCCGGATAACTGGCCACCGGAAGCGTTCTGGTTTCTGGCCGAAACCACCATCGCCAACAACGCCGCCGGTTACGGGATGGACGCCTACGTCGCCGGGATTGAAGCGGCGTTCGCCTCGGAAAATCCGGCCGACGGTGATCAACAAAGCTTCGCGCGGATTCGCATCCGGGTGAACGTACCGCTTGCCGGCACCTACACCATCACTCACCCGTATGGTGTGGAAACGGTCAACGTCACCGCGCCTGGCCGGCGGGCGATCAACATCACTCGCGACATCGGCATCGGCGCACCGGGCAATTTCAGCGGTGCTGTCGGTGGTGCGATCGGCCCGTTCCTGCGCAGCGTCAACGGGCCGTACACCGAAGTGAACCCGGACACCGGCGCCACCGAAACTTTTGTCGGCGACCCGAACCTCAACGAAGCGGTGACCGGCAGCCCGTTCAACACCAACTTCGTGCGCATCACCGGGCCTGCCGGCACCATCCAGTCGAACGTGTTCAGCCTTTCCGGCAAAGTGCTCGACAACCGTCAGCAGACCCACGTCGACATCGACCGCGCGACCTATCGCCGCACCGCCGCTGGTGTGCGTGCCGAGGTGTTCGCCAAGGCTGACAGCAGCTCGACCCTGTGCTTCCGCGAAACCGTTGCGTTGCTGCCCGGCCCACCACAAACGCCGTGCCAGACCAATCTGCTGGGCGACAACAACGGTCTGTTCTTCGGCCATCGATTGGGCACCGGTGCTGTCCCTCCGGTAGTGGTCGTGACGGCCACCAACCCGACCGGAACCACTCGGCCAACGGCCGTATCGGCCAAGCTCACCGACGTGGTGAAAGTGCAGACCGCACGTTACAACTGGGCCAACCACAGCCTGCTGATCGAAGCCACTTCAAGCGATGAGGTGGCGATCCCGGACATGGTTGCCCAAGGCTACGGACGTTTGTCGAAGACCGGCACTCTGCAGCGCATTACCGTCGCCGACCTGACTCAGCCACCCGCTGCCGTGACGGTGAAATCCGCCGCCGGCGGCAGTGACACTGAGCCTGTTGTGGTGGTCGGCACTGCACCGAACACCGGTGAGAACCAGGCGCCAATCGCCAACGCCGATGCTGGCAGCACCAGTTTTGGTGTGCCGATCACCCTCAGCTTGCTGACCAACGACAGCGATCCCGATGGCAATAATCCACTGGGCATCACCGCGTTGACTCAACCGGCGGCCGGTCAAGGCACCGTCGCACTCAACGGCAGCACCTCGGTGGTCTACACCCCGCCTGCGGTGGTGAACGCGCCACTGACCACGACCTTCACCTACAAGGCGCAGGACGCCAAAGGTCTGGCCTCGGCCAACCCGGCGACCGTAACCATCACCGTCGCGCCAAACCAGGCACCGACCGCCGTCGCCGACAGCGTCGCCACTCTGGGCGTAGCGATCCCGATCAACGTGCTGGCCAACGACACCGATCCGGAAGGCAACGTGCCGCTGGCCGTCAACAGCCTGACCCAACCCGCCGCCGGACGCGGCACGGTCAGCAGCAACGGCACGGTGATCACCTACACCCCGCCCGCCACCGTCACCACGGCGTTCACCACGACCTTCACCTACATCGCTCGGGACAACTTCGGTGCCCTGTCGACGCCGGCCACAGTCACGGTGCAAGTGTCGCCACGGCCAGCGGCGGAAACCTTCGCCGTGACCGCATCGACGGTGCAGGCACGCTCCGGCGGACGCTTCAACTGGGACTTCACCGGCACCTCGTCAGTGACCACCGGCAACACCATCACCGTGCAGGTCACGACCCCGACCGGGCTGGTCACTCTTGGCACCACCACGGTGCCGTTGACCGGACGCTGGCGGCTGACGCTGAACAACACGACGGTGGTGCCATCGGCCAACCCGACCGCGACGATCCGCTCATCTCAGGGCACCGTGCGCACGGTCTCGGTGACCACGCTGTAAGCCAGATCCCCAGCCACTTTCGGGTGGCTGGGGCCCTTCAAATCGGTTAACGCCTGACAGGATGTAAGCCATGAACACGCCGACCGCCGCCCTGCTTTGCCTGCTCCTGCTGTGCAGCAGTGCGGGCGTGCGCGCCGACGACCTGATGGACAACGACGACCTGGCCCCGACCAGCAGCGACCTCGGCGAACTGCCCCCACCCGTGGGTCAGCAAGCCCTGATCGATCAATTCGGCCAAGCCAACGTCGCCCTGCTGCAACAAAACGGTCAGTCGCTGCTCGGGCAGATCGTGCAGTCGGGCAGCAATCAGGAGGCGTACATCCTGCAACAGGGCAGCGACTTGATGGCCCTGATCAACCAGAACGGTTCCGGCAACGCCGCCTCCATCACGCAAAACGGCAGCCACAACCGCGCGCAGATTTCGCAAAACGGCAACAACAACGACGCCAGCATCGAGCAGGCCGGCGCGGGGCTGCAAAGCGCCGTGACCCAGTCGGGCAACGGCATGAGCGTTTCGGTCAAGCAATATCGCTAAGCACTGCAAATCATCGGAGAGTTCAATCATGTTCAAACTGACGCCCCTCACCGCCGCCCTGCTGGTCATGATCAGTGCCCAGGCCATGGCCGACGACAGCCTGTCCAACCAGAACCAGGCCGGTACCGCCAACATCGCGGACGTGAAACAGACCCAAGCCCCGTTCAGCACGGCCACCCAGACGCAACTGGGCCAAGGCAACGACGCCGCCGCCGTGCAAGACCACGCCACCAGCGTGATCACCCAGGACGCAGTCGGCGACTACAACGCCGGCTACGCCGAACAACTTTACGAAGACAACGCCACCATCACTCAACAGCAGGTCGGCGCCTTCAACACCGCCCACGCCAGCCAGTCGCTGGGCTTCGGCTCACCGAACAGCGCGCTGCAACAGCAGCAAGGCACCGGCAACTTCTCGTTCGTCTATCAGGACTCGCAGAACGGCAGCGAAGGCAGAACCTTCCAGTACGGCGACAGCAACGAAGCCAACATCGAGCAACTCTATGAAGGCAGCGGCAACAGCGCGGTGATCACCCAATTCGGCACCGCCAACTACGGCACCGCCGAACAAGTCACCCACAACGGCGGCCAGATCGGCATCAACCAGGCCGGCGAAAACAACTACGCCTACGGCGACCAGCGCGACGGCACCGGCGGCAACATCACCATCAACCAGTTCGGCAACCTCAACGGCAGCGAAATCTGGCAAGACGCGCAACTGGCCAGTCAGGCGACCGTCAACCAATACGGCGACAGCAACGAAACCGTGGTCGACCAAAGCTTCGGCGAAAACAACACCGCCGCCGTCACCCAGGTCGGCAACACCAACGCGATCTACGCCGACCAGTTCGAATCGGTCAACTCGACCCTGGCGCTGTATCAGGTGGGTAATGGCAACGTCCACTTCACCTACCAAAGCGGCGACGGCCACGCCCTCAGCGCCACCTCCGTGGGCAACGACAACAAGGTCTACGCCAGCAACTGGAAAGGCCCGCAACTCGGCGGCCAATTCGGCAGCAACCAACGCGCGACCGTGACTCAGGCGGGGAATGCCAACGTCGCCAGCTTCACTCAGGATGGTGTTGGACAAGTGATGACCACGCAGCAGACCGGGACGGGCAACAAGACCACGGTCAGCCAGGCGGAGTCGTATAACGAGCTGTATTTTGATCAGAATGGCAGCGACAACATTTTGATCTCCGATCAACGCGGCACTGGCAACCTGGTGCAGGGTTCTTCGAATGGCACCGGCAACAGTGCTGATTTCGATCAGTCAGGATCGGGCAACCAGGCGTACACCGCGCAACTGTATGGCAGTGACAACCAGATCACGGTGAAGCAGGCGGACACCATGAACGTGGCGTATGTGACCCAGGGTGGGACGGGGAACATTGCCAATGTCGATCAGAGTGGAGTTACGCAGACAGCGAATATTCAGCAGTATGGGTCGGCTAACCAGGCGACGGTGTTGCAGCAGTAGGGGTTGGGTGTTGATGGGCCGCGATTCTCTGGTGAGGGGCGTCGCGGTTTTTTTTGCGCTGACGCTTGAGTTACGTCCTACAGAAAACGGAACGTTTTTAGAAATCCGGGGAGTTTTCTGACAGGTTCTGGCGGTTGGCCGTCGGAAGCGCAGGCTCTAGGATTTGCCGGGACAACTTGATCCTCATGGAGCTTGGCCTACATGCAATTCATCCAGACAGCGACGACAGCGATACCGTTAACGAATAGACTTCGAGGCACCAAACCCGGAGGTTCTATGATCGACCCGTCCTTGATCGACCCATTGTGCCCTGTTGTTTCGGATCTTGGTCCCGAGGAGCAGGCTGCGAGTTATGACCGTTGGTTTCGGGCCGAAGTACAGGCCTCTCTCGATGATCCGCGTCCGAGTATTCCCCATGAGCAAGTGATGGAGGAAATGAATGCCTTGATGGAATCAATGCGCAAAAGCGCTGATGCAGATTAAGTGGCGACCCAAGGCTCGGGTCGAACTCTCGAAAATCCTGAAGTACATTGGCGAGCGAAATTTTGTAGCGGCGACTGCACTTCACAAGTCCGTCGTAAAAACTACATCTGCGCTTTGTTGGCATCCCCACCTGTATCGCAAAGGTCGCTCTCCCGGCACTCGAGAGATTGTGGTAAGCCCGAACTATCTCGTCGTTTATCAAGTGGCGGACCACATTGAGATTGTGAGCATCTTGCATGCGCGTCAGGAGTACCCTCGACGCGACCCCGGTTAGGATCGCTTCCTCGTCTCAACACAAGAAACCGTGCTTCCCGTGGAGGTACGGTTTTTTTGATCGTTCCCACGCTCTGCGCGGGAATGCCTCTCGGGACGCTCCGCGTTCCAACTCGCGAATTTGACGCACAGCGTCAAGGGCTGCATTCCTTTGCTGCGCGTGGGAACGATCAATCAGCCATCCTTCAACTCGACGTGATCCAGCGCTTGATTCACCGCCAGTTCGCCCAGCATGACGACTTGAGCGATGCCCAGTGCTGTCTTGCGCTGTGAGGTTTCCAGGGAGGCGGCGAAGTTGATGAGCATTTCGCTGGCCGAGCCCAGGGTTTCGCTGGCGTTGGCCAGCAGGGATTCGGTGTTGTACCGGGGTTGTCGAGGTACATGGGTTCCGGCTCGTTGGCGCTGGACATGATGTGGGCGGCGGGATTGAGGTAGAAATCCAGGGCGCGGTCGGCGGCTTCGTGGAGTTTTTTGCTGTCGACTGAGGCGTAGGGGGATGTGGTGTTGGTGTCTGGTTCTGGGGGGTTGGGTGTTGGTTTTTTCATGGTGATTCTCCGATCCTGAAGTGGAGCTGGCCCATTCGGTTTCCGAACGAATAGGTGGCAGCTGTACGCAGGCTGGAAACCCGGGGAACGGAGAACCCGGTTGACCCGAAGGTCTCCCGCGCACAGCCGCCATAACGGAGTGCACACAATTAAGGTGCGCAAGCATACGTCATGAAAAGCGCAAATGCGCTCGGTTCACGTCGGGGTTTCCAATCCCGGTCGCTGAATTGGCAGCGACGAACACAGGCTAGAGACCGGACGTCCGACGGACAACCTGAAAACCTTGTGGGAAGGTTCCGCAAAACCGAAACATCCTTTAAACATCCCGAATTGAAATACGCATGTATAGGAGCTGCCGAAGGCTGCGATCTTTTGATCTTGATTTTGATATTCATCTTAAAAAATCAGAGTCAAAAGATCGCAGCCTTCGGCAGCTCCTACAGTGAATGTGTGCAACCGGCGGGAATTGGTCGGCTCATAGATCGCCATCGCTGGCAAGCCAGCTCCCACAAGGAGTTGGGTACATCCGCAATAGCTACTGTGTCTGAGAGATAGCTATCGCGAGCAGGCTCACTCCTACCGTTGAATCGCGTGCTGTCAGCAAGAAATTGGTCGGCTGTAAGGCCGCCTTCGCGAGCAAGCTCGCTCCCACAATGGAGGTGTACACCATTAGGCCGAGTGTCAGCTCGCCTGCTCTTGATCTTGATCCACGGGCGACGTCGGAAGGCTGAGTGGAGGGATTGATCCGGGCGTGGGAGCGCAGCGACCGTTTGGCGCAGCCAAACACAGCGAGAGGAGGTGCAGCGAAGCAAACCGTAGGCGCTGCGCCCGGATCGATCACGGAGCGAAGGAACCCCGAGCTTTAGCGAGCGGGCCGTACGTAGGAGCAAGCGTTTTTTTGCTTACTTTTTTTAGGCGTTTGTAAAAAAAGTGAGTCGCCGTAAGGGCGAAACCCTAGGTGGCCGTTGCCGCAGGAATGGATATGTACTCAGTCAGAAAGAACCCCAGCGCCTGACAAAAAGCCTTCGCGAGCAGGCTCACTCCTACAGGTTTAAACCGGTTTCGGCCAAAAGAACCTGGTCGGCCCGAAGGCCGCCACGTTCACTCCGCCTCCGGATCCACCTTGTTCTGGCTCAAATACCGATTCAACACATCATCCTGCCCAGGCACAGAAGCGTCCCCCGCCACCTGCCACAACCGCCGCTCAATCCCCTGCGCCACCATATGCCCCACCGCCGCCTCAATCGCCGACAACACACACAACTGCGCCGGCTCATTCGTGGTGTAGCCAACCTCAGCCTCAAGCAACTTCTTGAACTCGATAAACTTGAAAATCCCGGCACTGCGCGCCACCGAATAAATCGTCTTGCTGGTCATCACATTCGACAACACCTGCCCACTGCGCACATCCACCGCACGCAAGTTCACAGTCACCTGATCCACCCGATATTCCCGGGAAATATCAATCCCCAAATACCGCGCCCCTTCCCCACCGCTACGCACATTCGTGTCATACGCGATGATCCCTCCCTCAAGCATCATGTTCGCCGCCTGCAACGGCGGCAGCTCACCCTGAATATTCACCGGCGTATTCGGCTTCTTCTGCGACGCGCGAATGATCTTGCGTTCGGTCAACAGGTTCTGCAGCCCTTCCCGTTCCAGCACCACAAACCAGCCACTGGCCTGCATCGCGTCCATCAACATCGACGCCGCACCCTGAGTCACACTGGTGGAAAACGAACTCGCCGGCGTTGGCTTGTACTGCCCGGTCTGATCACGGAACCCGTACACCACCGCCATCAACCGGCCCTTGGGCCGCGGCATCTTCAGCAAATCGTAATAAGTCGAGGCCCTGGGCGTCAGGGTCGGGGTTTCGGTGTCCTGCTCGGCCGACATCGGCTCACGCAGACTGCACCCTTGTAATGTCGCCAACAGCAGCCCTAACGCGATGATCTTTTTCATGTCCGTTCTCCCCGGAACCGTCAGCCCGTCACGGGTTGAGGCCGTTCACCTGAATTTCCGAAACCTCACCGGTCGCTCGATCGGTCACTTCAATGCTCAGTGCCCCGGAGTCGTCGATGACGTTGACGATAAAAGAGTCGGTGGACAGGCTCCCCGTGTTGCCGGTGGAGATGTTGTCCAGCAACTGCCCTAGCAGCCGCGATTGCAATTGACTGGTGAAGCGCTCCAGCGCCGAGGTGCCGGCCACCGCCGAGCGGCTCTTGATGTCCGGGTCGTCGTGATCGTTTTGCGCCTGCGCGTTGTTGAGCAACCAAGTGCCGTTCAACGGGTTGCCGCCGAACGACGGGTTGACCGGCGTGTAGACCAGTTCAGTGGCCTGGACAGCGGCAGCGCTGGCGAGCCCGATCAACAACCCCGAGATCCACAATCCGCTGCGCCGTGAGAACGTTTTGCTGTTCATAGTTCGTCCTTCTCAAGGTCGGTGGTGTCCTGCAACAGAGCCTCCAGCTTGCGCTGGACAACCTGGCGTCGAACCCAGTCGGCGGCCGCGTAGGCCTCGTCCTTCAGTTCCACGGTGTTCGGCGGCAGGAAGCGCCGATAAACCAGGCGTTGCTGATATTCCACGGTCACCAGGCTGCCCCAGCGCGCGTCAGGCCGCTCGCGCACCACCAGGTTGAAATCCATCGGGCTGGTGTCGCGCAGGCGTTCACTGAACGAGTAATAAAAGTCGTGGCCGATGTGCGAGATCGTGTCGTCGACGATGAAGCCCATCATTTCGTCTTCTTCACCGGCGCTGGCGCAGCACGCCACAGCGGTAAAGATCAGCGCGCACCACCACTGACGAGTCATGGCTGCAACGCCTGCGGCAAATTCGATTGCCCTTTGGCCGGGCCATTAGTGCCCTCAAGAAAGGCTTTCTCAGCAACGAACTGCCAATCGGAGTAACGCTGCATGCCATCGAAATCCGACCACTGCGTCGGGAAGTCCGCCTGCTTCAACGGCAGCTCGGTCGACGGGCTGTTGAGGCCGGTGATGCGTCCGTCAAAACCGCGTTGCAGCGCCCATTCACCCTGACCGATCGGATCGGGATAGAGCTGACGCAGGTGATGCTTGGCCTCAGGAAAACGCTGATCGTCGAGCAGGTCTTCAAGCTCTTTCGGGTACTGCGCCAGCCCCGGCGAGCTGCGGTAATAGCTGCGCAGCGCCTGCGCGTATTGGGTGCCGACCCAGAGCAACTGACGTTCACGGTCGCGGCGTGAAGCGGTCGACCACAACTCGCCGGCACTGGCCAGGCCCATGCCCATCACCACAATCAGGAACAGCACGCCCAGGTAAGTGAAACCACCCTGCTGCGCACGGTTACCACTCGGAATACTGGCTGCCATCACGCGCCCTCCCGGTAGCACCGCTTTTGATGTCGGCCACACCACCGGCAACACCGTCCGGTGGCGCGATCAGCACCCACTGGTCTTTGCGTTCGGTGATCGGATCGAGTGGCGCATTGCGCAGGTAACGTTGTTCGATCAGTTGCTCGATGGAATCCGGATAGCGCCCGGTGTCGCCGTAAAAGTGATCCAGCGCTTCGCGCATCGCCGACAGGCTCTGGCGCAAGGTGGTTTCCTTCGACGCTTCGAGGCTGTTGAAGTAGCGCGGCAGCGCGATGGTCATCAGCGTGGCGATGATCGCCATCACCACCATCAGCTCCAGCAAGGTAAAACCTTTTTCCCGGCGCATGAGGTTCACCACTCGCGGTAGGCGATGCCGTTGAGGCCCTTGCCCCGGGCGTGGGAGTAGACGTCGAAAACGTCCTCGCCATCGCGCGGGTTTTGAGCCGAACTGTTGTAGGCGCGCACGCCCCAACCCCCTTCATCATCACGTTTGGCCGGCACCAGCGGATCGCGCGGGATGCGGCGTAAAAAGTAGAACTTGGCGCCCTTCGCGCTGCGCACATCGCGCACGCCTTCGACCAGCACTTTCAGGTTCGGCGGGTAGCCGCTGCTGTTCAGCGACTTCTCGATGTAACCGGCATCGAACGCGCGTTTGTAGGCGTCGATACCATCGCGAATCTGGTACAGCGCATTGCGCAATTCCTGCTCCTTGCCACGCCGCACCAGGGTCTCGGTCAGTGGCGCGGCCATGCTCGCCAACAGGCCGATCAGGGCCAGCGTCACCACGACTTCGATCAGGGTGAAACCGCGTTGGGAGGCGTTCATGATCAAGGCTTCTCGACGGTGACGCGGGTGGTGGCCACGGCCGATTCACTGACGGCACGCGGCTGCGCGGCCGGCGACGGCATCACGTAACTCTGCGAACGATCCGGTGCCTGGATGTGCATGCTGGTTTCGGTGCCGGTGGAGAACTCCATGTCCGACGGGCTCTGATACGGCAGGTTGCGCACGATCCGTGGGGTGATCGACAGCACCAGTTCGGATTTGCCGATGGTGTCCTTGTTGCTACCGAACAAGCGGCCCAGCCCGGGAATGTCACCGAGGCCGGGAATCTTGTTGCCGGTCGCGCCGTGGTCGTTGCGCACCAGCCCGGCGAGGATCTGCGTTTCGCCGTCGTGCAGACGTAGCGAGGTCTGCGCGTTGCGGGTATCGACCTGCACCGGGATCGTGCCCTGACGGGTCGGCTCCAGCGGCGTGGCGTTACTCACTTCCAGCGCGATCTTGATCGCCACTTCGTTGTTCAAATGCACGGTGGGCGTCACTTCGAGCTTCAGACCGACATCCAGATAGGTCACGCTTTCAGTGATCACCGGCCCCTGCGTCGACGGCACCGAGGTGGCGCTGATGATCGGCACGCGCTGACCGATGTGAATGCGCGCCTGCTCGCGGTTGCTGACGCGAATCACCGGGCTGGCGAGGGTGTTGATGTCGTTGTCCTGCGCGTTGATCTTGGCTTGCGGCGACGGGCCGATGGAGATGCGGTCAGAGTTGATGCCTTTGAGCTGCCCCAACAGCGTCACCGGCGAACCATCGGAGTTGACCACGCCGAAGGTGCTCGGCCATTGCAGGCCAAGGTCGAGAATGCGCTGGGTGGCGACTTCCATCACCTCCACTTCGAGCACCACTTCCGGGTTGGACTGGTCTTGCGATTGCAGGAGTTTCTCGGCCATGCGCACGGCGTCTTCGGTGTCGCGCATGGTCAGGGTGTTGAGGCGTTCGTCGACGAACACATCGCGGGTCTTGAGCATGGTTTTCACCATGTTCAGCGCGGTGTTGGCGTCGATGCTGGTCAGGTAGAAAGTGCGCATCACCAGTTCCTGGTAATCCTTCACTTTCTGCGGCGAATCCGGGTAGATCAGCAAGGTGTTTTCGTTCACCACTTTCTGGTGCAACTGGTTCTGTTGCAGCAGCAGGGTCACCGCGTCTTCGATGCGCACGTCCCGTACGAAAATCGTCGCTTTCATGTCCGGACGCAGGTCTTTGTCGAAGATGAAATTCAGCCCGGCGACCTGCGACAGCACTTCGAAAATGGTCTTGAGGTTGGCGTCGCGAAACTCCAGAGTCACCGGGCGATCGAGCTTGGTGCGCAGTTGCGGATAGGCAATCACGTTGCGGCTCTGCACCAGACGAATATTGCCTTGCAGCTCCAGCGCACCGTCGTTGTTCGGGTCGAGTTCGAGGATCTGTTTGACCTGACGATCAGCGCCATAAATATCGCCGCGACGCAGGTCGCCACGGGCCAGTTCGAGTTTTTCGTCCATGCTGCGCAGGTAATCCATCTGCTTCAGGGCATCCTGAGCGCGGCGGTTATTCGGCTCGATGGTCAGCACTCGTGCGTAAGCGATACGTGCCGAGGCGAAGTCGCGGCGCGAGCGATCGGTGTCGCCGGAGGTCAGCAGCGCGGTGATCGCCTTGGCCCGGCCGCTGTTGAGCAGCAAGTGCAATTCGGTGTCGCGAGGATTTTCGCGCAGACCTTCCTCGATCCGCGCCAGCCCCGCCTCGTACTGACCCTGATCAATCAGGTCGGCGGCTTCCTTGTTGGCCACCTGCGCAGAACTGCACGCGGCCAGCCCGGCGCACAGGCCCAGGCTCATCAGCAAACGGGAACGGTTCATTGCGTACTCCCCACAGACAGGGTCTGCGACAAATGCAAAGGCAGGTAGACCAGGCTCAATTCCACATCGGAAATGCCGGTGATCTTCCAGGTGTCGTCGATCACATCCCCGTTGCGCACGACGTAGATTTTTTCGCCGTTCTGCAAAAACACTTGCAGGTCGCTGCGGTCGTGCAGCCTGCCGACGAACTGAAACGGCACCGGTGGCAGGCTCGGGGCTTGCACCACTGTTGCGGGATTGACGGCAATTTCGGTGACCGTGGCCAGGGTTGGCGCGGCCTTCCAGCTCTTGGCGGCAAACAGATCACCGGCCGGGCTCAAGTCCTTGATCGGCGCCTCTTTGGCCTTGGCGGTGCTGGTCGGCAGCGCACCACGGGTTTTCCCCGGTGTGGCGACGGCCACTTGTTTCGAATCGGCGTCTTCGCTCGGCGAGAAATACGCCGGTAACCACGCCAGCGCAGCGGCCACACCGAAGAACGCTATCCACCCTGTCACGCGCTTGGTATTCATCACGACCTCGACAGGAAAAGGGTCATACGGATCCGGCCATTGAGGTCGGTGTCGCCAATCTTTTTGCGTTGCAACTCGAGGTCTTCCACCACCACCGCCGGCAACTGACCGAGCAAGGCGTGCACAAACCGGCGCAGTTGCGGGTAGCTGCCGCGCACGGGAAGAAGGATCTGATAACGCGCCAGATGGGTTTTCGGGTCGACGCCGAGCGCATATTCGCCGCGTGCCAGGGTGATGTGTTCTTGCGCTGCGAGGGCGTAGATGCGGTCGATGGCGACCGTGGCTTGCGGCTGCGCCGGCAGTTTGTTGCGGAAGTCATCGAGCTGACGCTGCGGCACCACCGGCGGCGCGATGCTGCCGTCTTCAACCTTGGCCAAGTACTCGGTGGCTTCCTGAGTCTGCTGGCTCAAGTGCTGCAAGGATTGCCAGCCCGGCAGCAAACCAACGAGTGCCCACGCCACGGTGACCAGCAGCAGCGCCAGTCCGGCGAGGCCCGGAATGCCGAGGCCTTGCAGGTATTCGTGGACGATCAGTCTAGGGATTCGCATCGCCAATCTCCCAAGTCGCCGACAGGTTGAATTGCACCGGTTGTTCCGGTGATTTGACGACGATTTCGTGGCTGAGCAGCGAGACGTCGGACAGCTCGTCGCTGGCTTCCAGACGTTTGTGGAAATCGAGCATCGCTTGCAGATCCCGCGCCTCGGCGCTGATCCGCACCTGGCCTTTGCGCGCATCCGGGGTCAGGCTCAGCAGTGCAACGTCATCGCGCGGCATCGCTTCGAGCATGGCGAACAGGCGTTCCCATGGGCGGCGCAGTTGCTGCGAGACTTTGCGCATTTCGGCGAGGTTTTGTGCTTGCTCGCGGGTTTCCGCCGGGCTCAAAGTGGATTTGGCACCGCTGTCGCCAGTGAGCTGACGCTGGGTGGTTTGCAGGTGGCCTTGTTGCTGTTCGGTGTGCGCGTCGAGGTGCTGTTGCACGCCGAAGCACAGCAGCGCCAGCAGCACTCCGCCGCTGAGCAAACTCCAACCTAATGGGCCGGAACGTGGACGCGGCTGAAAGTCGAGATTGAGCGCGCGCATCTCAGGCCACCGCCCGGGACATGACGTACAAGCCGTCACGCACAGTCATCGAATCGTCTTCAAGGGTGCGCAACTGCACACCCGCCACGTCCGGATGCGCATCGAGGCGCGCCGGCGCATGCAGATAAACGTTGAAGGCGCGTTCGCTGGTCGAGGCCTGCAGTTGCCGTTCGCGACCGATCAGGGCACTCAGCGCGGCATCGCTGTCGCTGCCGCCCACTGAGCGCACACCGGCCCAGCGCCCTTCCCTTGCCAGCAACAACACACTGCGTTGCGGCTCGGCGACGACGAAGAGGAAGTCGCCGGCATCGAGGCTTTTGTCGAAACGGTTGAACGCCGCCATCAGGTACGGCTGCACCGAACGCAGGCGCAAACCGCGACCGCTGACCAGCACCCGCAAGCGTTCGAGCAAGTCTTGTGGCAAAGCGCTGGCGATGCGGTCGTAACCGGCCGGTTCGGCGGACAGCACCAGACTCCACGGCTGGGTTGGTGCACCGAACAGGTCTTCAAAACACAGTTGAGCAAAGCCACGCAGTTCTTCAGGGCTGCTGATCTGCGCGCTCCACGGCACCAGGCAGAAACGGCTGAAGTGCCCGGAGATGACCACGCTCAGTTCGGCACCGGCGCGGGCGTGTTCACCGAGCAGGCGATCGAGGGTGTCCAGCGCCACCGCGTAGCTCTGGAAGCCTTCGTCGATGTAACCGACGCTGCCCAGCCACAGGGTGTCGCTGCCACGCCGTTGACCGAGGCCAACACCGCTGGCGCCGAGTACGGCGACAAAACGCTCACGAGATAAATGTGACACGGTTGATCTCCTCCAGCGTGGTGCGACCTTGTTCCACCAGCTCCAGCGCCGATTCGCGCAGCAGGCGCAAACCACGGGCGCAAGCCAGGGCTTTGATTTGTTTGATCGGTTGGCGCTCGACGATCATCTGGCGCAGCTCGTCGTCGAGGTGCAGCAACTCGGCAATCGCCGTGCGCCCGCGATAACCACTGCCTCGACAATGCCCGCAGCCCTTGCCGTGAACGAAGTGGTAATGGTCGACTTTCTGCGGATCGAGGCCGGATGCGCGCAGCTCTTCATCGCTCGGATTGACCGGTGCGCTGCAACTGGCGCACACCAACCGGATCAGGCGCTGGGCGAGAATCGCGTTGAGCGCCGAGACCAGGCTGTACGGGTCGATTTCCATTTGGGTGAAGCGGCCAATCACGTCGAAGACGTTGTTGGCGTGGATGGTGGTGAACACCAGGTGGCCGGTGAGCGCCGATTGCACGGCGATCTGCGCGGTGTCCGGGTCGCGGATCTCGCCGACCATGATTTTGTCCGGGTCATGACGCAGGATCGAGCGCAAACCCCGGGCGAAGGTCAGGCCTTTTTTCTCGTTGACCGGGATTTGCAGCACCCCCGGCAATTGATATTCGACCGGGTCTTCGATGGTGATGATCTTGTCCACGCCGTGGTTGATCTCGGTGATCATCGCGTACAGCGTGGTGGTTTTGCCGCTGCCGGTCGGGCCGGTGACCAGCACCATGCCGTAGGGTTCGGCGGCGAGGCGGCGCAACTGGCGCAGGGTTTCATCTTCAAAGCCCAGCGCCTGCAATTGCACGCCGCAGACCTTGTCGGCCAGATCCTGTTTGTCGAGCACACGCAGCACCGCGTCTTCGCCGAAAATGCTCGGCATGATCGACACACGAAAGTCGATCTGGCGGCCACTGATGCCGATCTTGAAGCGCCCGTCCTGCGGCACGCGTTTCTCGCCGATGTCCAGTTCGGCCATGACCTTGACCCGTGAGATCACCTGCTCGGAGAACTCGGCGCCCTGGACTTTGCTGATGTTGTTGAGCACGCCGTCGATGCGGTACTTGATCACCAGACCGTTGCCGGTGGTGCCGAGGTGGATATCGCTGGCGTGCATTTTCAGCGCGTCGTAGAGGGTCGAGTTGACCAGTTTCACCACGCTGCTGGCGTCTTCGCTGATGCTGGTCAGCGACAGGCTTTGCAGGGTATCGATTTCGTGATGAGTGTCGCCTTGTGCGTTGAGCGATTCGACGGCGTGGAAGCTTTCTTCGTGGCGGGCCAGATAGGCTTTGAGGTCATCGGCGTGCACCAGATACAACGGCGCTCCGTGCAGGCAATCATCAATCCAGGCCAGCCGCGCCGGGTCGAAGGGATCGGCAAACACGCCGATGACTTCGTCGTTGTGGCGCAGCAGGATGAATTCACGTTTCAGGCATTGCGCGAGGGTGACTCGGTCGAACATCGGCGTCGCGGCAAACAGGCTGTCGGTGTCGAGCACCGGGTAATGCAGGGTGGCGCCGAGGGCTTGAATGAACGGCATCGCTGCCAGTTCGCACAACACGCCGAGCGCCTCAAGGACGCGTTCGCCGGAAGTGGCGGCCCGCGCCCGGGCCTGGGACAACTGCTCGCTGGAAAAATGTTCACTGGAAAAATGCGCAGGTGCACTTTCGACCGGCAGTGGTTCGACGACAACGGACAGACGTTCCATGGCTTGCTCTCCAACCGGGGCTTAGAGCCCTGTCGGCGCGGCAAACCTTGGCGGCAAGTGCCGGAACGTCTGATCGCGCCATTACTCCCCGGTGAGCATTTGATCGTCGTCCGGTGCCATGGCGTGCAACTGTCGTCGCCGATCCGCCAACACCCAACTGCCATCGTACAACTGCAACGGGAAGCTCTCGGTCCTGCTCTGGCGTCGTTCGACAAACCCCTCGGAAGGGCTCGCACCGGGTTTCGCTTCACGCTTGATGCCAAGAAGGTCGCAGACCGCTCGGGCCAGTTCCGCCAATGGAAACGGTTTGAACAGGATGTGGCTGACCCCCAGTTGCCGCGCCCGCTCACAGACTTCAGCGGTCGGGTGACCCGTTATCAGCACAAAATGGCACGTCCTGTTCTGGCGGACTGCGTCGAGCACCTCAAAGCCTTCCATATCGGGCAAGCGGTAATCGAACACCAGCACGTCGGGGGCAAAGGTTTCGGCCAGGCCGATCGCCGTCGCTCCGTCATGTGCAATCCGGACGTCCAGCCCCTGCGCCGACAGATAATCCTGAAGGTTTTGTGCAAGCAGCTGTTCGTCTTCGACAACCAGTACTTTGTTAACCAAGGTCGACTCCTTGAAACAGCAGGTCCGATGACCCCGCCCTGAGAGTGCGCCTTACACGTGGTAACGCACACTTCATGCCAGGCTGAGTGCCGGTAATTTTATGTCTTCATGTCCTTGAAATTAATGACAATGCCCGCTCGTCCCGGTACCCCGTTCCCCAGAAACGGGGAAGCACCTGAATGGGCATCGAAGCCATTCCCCACTATTGGGGGGGAACCTTCAGTCGTCGTCAATTCGTTCGATCCTGTTCTGCACCCGTAATTGCGCGAGCACTTGGCGACGAGCCTGGGTCTGTTGCTGTCGGGCGAGCTGTGCCCTGACTGTGTCCAGCCCCTGTAAATCTGGGACATCGGCGGCCTCCAAGTGGTTCTGCAAATAAATCACATGCCAGCCGAACGGTGAACGCACCGGTTGGCTGGCGAGCGCTGCCCCGCTGATGATCGAGGCGCGCATTTGCATCAAGCGTAGACGCGCTGCGGCCACTGTGGCTGCATCGGCTTGCGCTGGCACGCGGATCAACAGTTGTCGGGGTTGCAAAGTGTTCGCGCGGATCAGCTCGGCGAATACCTGCTGTGCGGCCAATTCGCGGCGGGTGTACTCGGTAAAGGAAACCTCGTCGAAACCGGCATCCTGCAAGCGACGCTGGAATTTATCCGGGCCACCGATGGCACTGCGCATCTGCTCGATCTGCTGACGCACCGCTTGCTCGTCAATCTGCACGCCACGTTTTTGCGATTCCTGCCAGAGCAATTCCTTGTCGATCAGCGTTTGCAGCGCAGCCTGTCGCAGCTGTTTATAGGCCTTGGGATTACGAATGCTCGCCACCGCGCGGCCCTGATCTTCGAGGTATTCGGCAAAAAAGCGCTCGAAGCGATAGCCGGAGATTTCCTCGCCATTGACCCGCGCCACCGCCGGTTCGTTGTTGGCCCAGACCGCCGGGAGCCAGCAGGACAGCAGCACTATCAGACTTGTGAGTTTCATGATCGGGGCCTCCGTTCAGGGGCTGGCAACAATCGGTTTGTAGGGTGCGACCAGATAAAAATGCTGATCTGGCAAATCCACGGTGACCACGTGCGCGCCGCTCAAGCCCAGGCGTCGACCGGGGCCAAAACTCAGGCGCGGGGTCAGGCCGGTGTCGAAGTCATGCAGACCCTCCAGCGCCGCCACCAGTTTTTCGCGGCTGGCGTCGCGGCCGGCCTGTTTCATGCCTTCGCTGAGCAGCAGCATCGAGGCGTAGGCGCCGACTTGCAGCACCGCATGCTGGGCGCCGAGGCCTTGGCCCTCGCGTAAAAGTGTCAGGCCGATGCGCCCTGCCTGGGTCCAGTCGCTGGGCACGAACGGATAGGCGAGAAACACGCGACGGGTAAAACCGCTGGGCACTTGCAGCAGATCACCGGCCACCTGGCTCGATGCCGCGAACAGGTACGGCACCTGCCCGGCGCCCTGCAGCCTCGTCGCCAGACGACTGAAACCACCGCCGCTGCCCAGATAGAACACCGAGCGCGAACCTAACGGCAGCGCTTCCGCCGCCGGGTCATAGGCTTGCAGATGGACGTTCTGCCAGCCGTGATCCTGCAAATACTGACCGAGGTTTTGCGCGGCTTGCGTCTGCATCGGGTCAGCGGGATAAGCGATCAGCGTCGGCCCTTGCAGCACGCGCAGGCTCGCCGTGGCGTAGTCGGCCAAGGCGATCAGTTGCTCGCGCAAACCGGGCAACGGCTCGAAAATCTGTGGACTGGCCTGCATCGAGCCGAGCAACGACAGCGCGCCGATCAGCGGCACGCCGGCCTGTTCCAGACGCGGGCCGAGTTCGCTGTCGAGGGCTGGCACCATCGGCGCGATCAGCGCAAACACCTGTTCCTGCTCGATCAGTTGCTGCAAGGCCTGTTCGGCACTGGCGCGATCCGGGCCGGGGTCGATCACCGTCAGGCGCAGTTGCCGACCGTGGATGCCGCCGGCCTGATTGATCCGCGCGACACTGCCGTTGAGCACCGCTGCAATGGTCATGCCCTCCTCGGCCAACGGGCCTTGGCTCGGCAATAACGTGCCGAGGTGCAAGGTCTCGGCGTCGAGGCCGGGGTCGCGCTCATCGGCCAGGCGCTTGAGATAGGCGGTGAGATTGCGCTGATCCTTCATCGACAGCAGAAAGCGCGGCATGCTCGGGTCGAGTCGATTGTGGCCGGGATCGCGGCCCTGCTGAATCACCGTTGCCAGCGTGCTTTCGTTATAGGCCGGATAACTGCGGCCGTTGACCTGCTGCTGGCCGTAGGTGCTGGTCAGTCGTGCCCAGTTCAGCGGCGGCGGACGTAAGCCGCCTTCGGGCCGACCGAGGCCGTCGGCGCCGTGACAGTTCGCGCACGGCAGGCTGGTGGCCGGCAGCAACACGTCCGCCGCGCCGACCCGCGCCATGATCGCTTCGCCGCTGGCTGACAGACCTTGACGGTACAGGCGTTTGCCCGCCGCTTCTTCCGAGCTCAGCGGCGCAGCATTCGCGCCGAGGCTGATGCCAGCGAGCAGGATCAGGGCGAGTACGCGGCAGCGTTTCATGGCGCGGCTCAGCGACCGGCCACGGGCATTGTCAGCAACTGCAAGCGCTGGGCAATGGCGACGGCCGGGGCGTCGGGGCGAATTTTGCTCCAGCGTTTGTTGGCGACATCCCCAACGATCAACTGCGTCGAGTGCTGCTCGGGCGTCGGCACGATCTGGCCGATGCGACTCAGCACCAGATCCATCTGCGCCTTGTCGCCGGTGAGAAAAAGCCAATGAGGGTCATCGGAACCCTGCTTCAAGGTGTAAGCCTTGAGCACCGCCGGCGTGTCGCGCAGCGGGTCACTGGTAAGGGAAATAAAAGTGATGTCTTGCGCCTTGTCGCCCAGCAATTCGCGGACTTCCTTGAGCTTGCGGGTGATCAGCGGGCAGGCATCGTTGCAACTGGTGAAAATCACGTTGAGCAGAACGATGCGGTTTTGCAGGGCGTCGCTGTAGAAGCGCAGGGTCTCGCCGTTCTGATCCTGCAACGGCGTGTCGGTGAACCAGGTTTTTGCGTCGTGAGTGCCTTTGGCCGGGGCGGCGGCAACCGTCGCCGGCGGCTCTTGAACGTGACCTTCGTGGGCGAACGCGACGTTGCTGAAAATCCAGAAACACACGGTCAGGGAGATCCAGTCGAGCAGTCTCATGGCTGTTGCTCCATGGCGATGGCGGTGTGTTTGGCGTGGGTGCGCAGGCCGCTGAGCTTCTCGACTTCCTTGGCCAGCAGCTCTGGATCGGTGAAGCCGTAGTAGCGCATCCAGTGGCGGTTATTGCCGTCGCCGACGAGGATCAACGGCTGATGATTCTTGAGGTCGCCACTGAAACTGCCGAGGCCTTTGAGGGTTTCATTGATCGATTGTGGTGAACCGGTCAGCCAGCTCCAGCCCGGGCCGCGCTGAAAAGTGCGGGCGTAATCCTGCAGGCGTTTCGGGTCGTCGCGTTGCGGGTCGATGCTGATCGAGACCAGTTGCACTTCCTCGCCGACTCGCGCGCCGAGCTGTTTCTGCACCTTGCCCATGATCGACGAGACCACCGGGCACACCGTCGTGCAACTGGTGTAGATGAAACTCATGACGACAATTTTGCCCTGCACCAGGTCTTGTTCGAGGCGCACGGTTTTGCCGGTCTGGTCGAGCAGCGGCACGTTGGCGAACTTGACCTCGGTGTGTTCTTGCGTGCTGCTGGCGGGGGCTTTGTGCCCGGCGTGTTCGTCTGCCGAGTGGGCGTTGGCGTGTTGAACGCCGAGGCTCAACAGGCACAGGGTCAGCAGGCCAGTGGATGCAAATCGGTTCATGTCGAAACTCCTCTTCAACGGGCCTGGTCGGGGGTGACCCGAACACTGGCAAAGGTCTTGTCATCGAAACCGGCGCCCAGCGAGGCGGCGCGCACATGCAGGTACCAGGCGCCGCTGCGGTCGAGGCTGATCGGCGCTTCGTACACACCGTCAGCGACTTCCAGTGCCGCGACTTCACGCGGGTGTGAAGTGGGCGCGAGGTAGTAGCGCAGCTGCACGTCTTTAACGCCGCTGCGCTGGGTTTTGTCTTTGCCTTGAACGATGCGGAAGCGCACGACATACGGGTCGTTGAGCGCCACGGCAGTCTTGTCGAGGAGGAACTCGACTTTCGGCTGGCCGAGGTGTTTTTGCGGTTTGCCGTCAGGATCAATCTGCGCGGTAAAGCAGTGAATGATGTTCGGTTGGTTGAGCAGGAACGCCACGTCGAAACGCCCCGCTGCCGGCAGTTTCACCCGTGCGCTGTACAGGCCCGGCGAGACTTCGCGCAGGCTGCGATCAATGACCATCGCGGCGCGGGCGATCTGGCCACGGTTGGGGTAACCGGACATCGGCGCGTTCATGCCTTCGGCGTAGAAGTAGGTGGTGTTGTCGACCGGGTTGACCACGAACACTGCGTTGTCGTCACGTGAGACGGCGAGGCTGGAGGCCAGCGGCAAGTCACCGGCCAGGCGCGGTGCTTGCGGCCCGGCTTCGAAACCCTGGCTGATCGGCTGGCGACCTTCGCCGAGCGAGGACAGGTTGATCATGGTGACTTTCGGTGAAGCGAGTCCGCGGATGTAGGCGTAGGCCTGGGTGAACACCACTTGGTAGGGTTCGGCGCTGACCTCCAGATCATGGATGGCGCTGTTGGTCGCGGCATCGATGACGCTGGCGCGGTTTTCCACGGTATTGAGTACCACACCGAAGCGGCCGTCGGCGCTGAAGCCCATCGGGCCGAGGCCTTGTTGCAGTTTCAGCACCCGGCGGATGGCGTGGGTGCTGGCGTCGATCACGGTGACGGTGCCGTCCTTGCCATCGGCGACGTAGACGGCGCCGGACAATGCCGAATAGGCGACGGATAACGGGTGAGAGCCGGTTTTGATCTGCTCGACGATGTTCAGAGTGGCGATGTCGATCACGCTGACGGTGCCGTCGTCGCGGTTGCTGACGAAGGCGAAGCGGCTGTCTTTGCTGAAGGTGATTTCGTGGTGACCGCGACCGGTCTGTAAATGTTTGAGGGGGTTGAGGCTTTGGGCGTCGATCACGGTGACGCCGGAGTCTTCGGTTTTGCTCGCGTTGTTGCCGACCCAGAGCAGGCGTTCGTCCGGTTGCAGGGCGACGCGAAACGGTTGGCTGCCGGCGCTGATCGAGTCGATGACTTTGAATTGTTCGCTGTCGATGACGGCGATTTCCCCGGCAGTCGGCATGGAAACGAAGACGCGTTTGTTGTCCTTGGGCGTGACCCAATCCATCGGCGGCTGCTTGAGCTCGATCCGGGCGAGGGTGCTGGTGATGCCGCCGACTGATATCGATGGATCGACCACGGCGATGCTCGCGTCGCGGTTCATCACCAGCAGGAAATAGCTGTTGAGGTCGAGCAACGGCCGCGCGCCGATGTTGGATTTGAGGAACACGCCGACCCGGGCTTTGCAGCTCTGGTCACGGCCCTGGGCCTTATCGGCAGCGAGGGTTTGCGGATCGACCCAGGCACCCGGGGCCACGCCGGACAGAGGCTGGCCGGATGCGCTGTCGCTGATGCGGAACTGCACATCGGCGAACTCGCCTTCACGCAGTTTGCCGTCGGCGGCCATTGGCTTGAGATCGAAATCCACCGCCACGCCATCACGGTTCAGCGTCTGCCCCGCGCCGGTTTGCGCCAGCGCAATCTCACTCAGCGTCAACAACGCCCCGGCCATAGCCAGCGTGCAAACCCCGATGATGTTGATGATCCTGTTCATCTTTCACTCCCCTACGCATTCCAGCCAAACGACGCGATCCCTGTGGGAGCGAGCCTGCTCGCGAAAGCAATCTGCCAGCCACCCCACCTGTTGCCTGTGCCGCCCTCTTCGCGAGCAAGCTCGCTCCCACAAGGGATTTGCATTCATCCCACTTCCTCACTGCCCACCGCAGATCCTTGTAGGAGTGAGCCTGCTCGCGATGGCGTCATCCGCCCCACCATCGAAAACCGAGTTGCCTCAATCGCGAGCAGGCTCACTCCTACAGGGGATTTGCATGCATCCCGCCAAGCTAACTGCCAACCGCAGACCCTGTGGGAGCGAGCTTGCTCGCGAAAGCAATCTGTCAGCCACCACACCTGTTGCCTGTGCCGACCTCTTCGCGAGCAAGCCCGCTCCCACATGGGATTTGCATCCACGGGGATATTGACGTCGTGTCTACTGCCCCTGCGGCGCCGGTTCGGGTTCATTGGTCACGCGCAGCAGCCCCCATAATCCGGAGGTGTTGCCGTAGGCGGCGTAGTCGCGGAACAGGTAATCGCCCGGTATCGCATTGCTGCCGCCGGCGCTCGGGATCATGAAGCTGAAGTGCGCGGCCGGCAGGATGCTTTCGTGGGCGCCGATGTACATCGACATCGGGTTGTAGCCGAAGCGCACGGAGCCCACGCCCGGCGAGCCCATC
This sequence comes from Pseudomonas sp. NPDC088429, assembly GCF_044753305.1. NCBI lineage: Bacteria > Pseudomonadati > Pseudomonadota > Gammaproteobacteria > Pseudomonadales > Pseudomonadaceae > Pseudomonas > Pseudomonas sp. NPDC088429. The sequence goes on from NZ_JBIVMX010000006.1 coordinate 89,957, forward strand.
GGATAACCACCGACATCGCTCTTCTCGGCCTGGAACGGGTTCACCGACCAGACGTGCCCGTCGAGCTGGAACGTGGTGCCGCGACTGCCACCGCTCGGCATCAGAATATGCGTGCGGAACGGTTGCCCCGGTTTGGCGTAGAGCACCGGCGTTTGCGGATCACCACCCACCAGTGCATTGCTGTAGGCCATGTGCGCATTGACCATGTCGCCATAACCCGCGCCATCGGCATGACCAAACGGCGCATCCGGGGCGAGGCCGAAGCGGTACCACAGCGGCTCGGTCTTGTAGTTGATCGCCATGCTTGAGTTGTCCTGCGGATCGGTCGGCACGCCGAAGCCTTCAGCGGCAATCCCTTCCACCGGCCGGCCATTGGCCCAACGGGTGTTCAGCGCCTTGTGCCAGACCATCGCGAAGTCGCGGTAGCTGGTCTGCCCGGGCGCCGTAACCGTGGCGTTGACCTTGCGCGCATCGTCGACCCAGGTTGCGCCGATCGGCAGAATACTCATCGCCCCGCCAAGACCTTTTTGCGGTTGCTTGATCACGTCCGCCGGGGTGAAATTCAAGCCGCCGAACTCCACTGCCGTGGCGTTGATGTTGTCGACGCTGCGACCCAGTTGAGTCACCGGTTTGCCTTCACGCTCCAAATGCCCGGCGTAGTACTGATAGGTACGCGTCGGGTACGCGCCGCTGTTGCCAACGCGCGGTGGCACGGTCTGGATCGGGTTGGCGCCGACGTTGGCGCCGTCGGATTTGGTGATGTCATACGCCAGCAACTGTGCATGCAGGCCGACGTGGCTTGACGGCCGCATCAGGTTATTGCTGAAGGTGGTCGAACCCAGACCGCTGTTGCGATCACGCTTGACCATGCCTTGCATCACTGCGGTTTGCGTCAGGTCGGGCATCACGCTCGGCAGACGGTTTTCCAGGGTGATGTTGATGCAATCCCCTGCCGCCGCACGCAGTACCAGTGGTTCAACCGGGATGCCGGGTTTCAGCTTGCCACTGAGCGGATCCAGATCGGATTTGCGCACATACAGAATCGCAGTCGGATCATGCAAGGGCCCGCTCTGCCCGCCGATGGTGATGGTCTCGCCATCCTCCGGATCGGTCACGGTGACTTGTGGAATGCTCACCGTACGCGAGTTCAGCACCAGGGTGCCACCCGCCGGATTCAGCGGCCCGCCGACATGCTGACCAAGCCCTTGCGGATCGCCAATGGTCAGGCCCAGCGCATTGCCGAGGATGTCATTGGCCAGCGCCGCGACCACTTCATAGTTGCGCTGTACCGTCGGCCGCGTGCCGATGCCGTTGGGGTTGGCGCTGATCCGTGGGCAACTGCCCTCGAACGCCACGGTGTTGCGCATGCCCGCCGGATTCGGGTTGTTGGGGATGGCATACAGGTCGTTGCGTTTGGCGGTGTAGTTACGCATCACGCCCCAGATACCGCTCCAGTAGCCTTCGATCGAAGCGTCCATCGAGTACAGATAGTCGCCCGTCGTCGCAGCGGAACTGGAGAGCATCGACACCGGTGCAATAAAGCCCATCTGCTCGGAGATGCCGATCATTTGCGAGGCGCGCCAGCCGGAGTTGGAGCTGTTGCCGAACCCGGAACCGCTCTGCAGCCATTTCACGCCGTGCAGGGTGACGTTGTGCTCTTCTTCATGGCCGCCGGCATGCACCCGCAGCCGCACGTTGTCGCCGGTGTAAGTACGCAGCATCGGCGTAAACGGGTCGCCAGGTTCAGCGCCGCCCTTGTTGATGTGCGGCGGGAACAGCGTGGTGCCGCCGGTTGGCCCGGTCGCGGCGGTGAGCAGATTCGGCGCCAGGTTCATCGCCGGAATTGCGCGGTCGGTACGGCTTTGCATGGCGAACGACAGATCGCCGCCGAGGCCATCAGCCTGCATGCCGCGCTTGCCATCCGGGCCGACCTTGTTCGGATCGTAAACGCGCAGGGCCAGCGGTTCGTTGCGATAGTTGACGACGAACATGCCCGGATCATCCACCGAAATTGCCTGTGGGCATGGCCGGCTCGGGCAGCCCGGCACCTGACCGCCCTGCACTTCCAGCACGCCTTCGAGCAGGTTGCTAGCGTTGTTGCGCACTGGCGGGTTGATCGCGTAGCGGAAGCTGTCGGCGGTGGCCGGGAACGCCTGCGCATTCGGCACGCCGTTGGGGCCGGCACCGACATAGACGCCGGCTTCATAGGCGTGCTGGAAGTCGCTGTATTCGAGGAAGAACTCGCGGAAGCTGTCGTTTTTGCCGTCGCCATCGAGGTCGCCGGTATTGATCACCGCTTGCCACGAGGTCGGGCCGCCGTCCTGGCGCGCGCCGCTGTACAGAGGCTCGCCGGTTTCCGCATGGAACCAGGTCGAACCGGCCGGTTCCGCCAATACGGTGGCGTACAGACCAATCTGCTGATGCGTCGATGGGCCCAGGTGGTCGTGAGTGAAAATGGTGCCGAGGCCACGATCGACGCCTTTGATGTTCACCACCGGATCAACGAACCAACGCTGCATCGCCGTGCGCGCACCGAGCCAATCGGCGCGGCCGTACTGGCCGAAGAACGGATGGTTTTTGGCTTTCGGGCACGCCTGGGTGCCGTCGCGCGGATCGGTGGCGGCGCACTGGTTGAACTCGCGGATCGCGTGAATGCGTTCCTGCACGGCGCCCGGCGAGAGCACGCCGTCTTCATAGTTCCAGCCGTTGGAGGAGCCGTCCGCCGAGGTCAGATCCCACTTCGGCAGGTGAATATGCTGGCCGATCACATCGGTCGGCGTGCGCACCTGATAGTCGTCCATCTCGTAAGTGGCCGGCACCAGGTTGGTTTGCTGGTATTGCACGCAATCGAAGGTGTTCATGCGCATCACCAGCGGCTCTGGCGGACGCTGCTTGGTGATCACCGGCCAGGCGTCTTCCCACAGCGCCAGAATGCGCGCCTGCGGGAAGTGATAACCGACCTTGTTGTACACCGCGTCGAACTGAATATTGGCGGCTTTGTAGATCCGAGGGCGGTCGGCGGTGAAGCTTGAAGCGCCGACAAAGGACATGCCGTCGATGCGGTCACCGCTGGCGAACTCACCGCTGCCGGCGCTGCTGGTCAGGCGTTTTTGCCGATCGTCCATGCACGGTTCGTAGTACGGCGCGCCGGCCATTGGCAAGGCACCGTTGGTACGGAACGCCTTGGCCACCACTTGATTGCCGGGCAGCAAGGCATAGCTTGGGTGATCTTTTTTCGCGTGGAAGGCCATCGCCGCTTGTTCGACTTCGGTGCCTTCTTCCGGCAGGTAAATCGGTTTGGCGCGGGTGACTTCCTTGGAGAAATCCAGCGAGGTGGTCACGGTGTGCGCTTCGCCACCGGCCGAGACGCCGTCGAGGGTATGACGCTGCAAGCCACCGTCCCAACCACCGGACTGCGCCGGGTCAAGGTTGGCCCACAGCGCTTTGCCGCTGGCCTTGAGCGATTGCGCGGTAGCGGCGTCGAGCATGTCCAGCGGCGGGGTTGGTGGACGTTGGCCCACCGAGCTTTCCATGCCACCGATCCAGAATGGATAGCCCGGGTTTTTCAGGCTGCCGTCGGCATTGCGGTTGGCTTCGCTGCGATCAACCAACGCCAGCGAACCGATGGCTTGACCACCGGCGTTGCCGCCATGGTGTTCGCCGTCGTCATCGCCCTCTTCTTCATCCTCATCGTCATCATTGCCGGCGATCAGGGTTTCACCGATTTTCGGCACGACCACGACTTTGCCCGGCATCGGTGCCATGGCTTTGCCCGGCAGCGGCACTATCGCTGGAATCGGTGTACCGGCGACGATTTCGCCGTCCGGCAAGGCGCGCGCGCCGGTCGCCGGTTTGCCACTGCGCAAGGCAAACGGTTCGCTGTGATAACCGTCGGCGCCCTGCTGCGAAACGTCGAGTCGAGTGCCCTCTTCAAACACATCGTGCACCCGCCACATGGCCCACATGCCTTGGGCAAAGTGCGGATAGAAATGGCAGTGATAGATCGCATCGCCGGCCACGCGGTTGCGGTTGCCCGAACCACCGTTGGCGATTTCATAGGTGTAACCGGCACCCGGGCCAATGCCCTGGGCATCGACGTAATCGGAATTGTCGTCGTTGGGGTTGAACAGCCACTGATGGCCGTGCAAGTGGAAGATGTGCTGCTCATGACCATTGTGGGTGTTGCGGAATTTGACGAAGTCACCGATGTAGCTGTGGTTGACGTTCGACGGCTCCGACGGATACAGCGCCATGGTCGCTTTCACCCCGATCTGATCGGCGCGCGGTGTCTGGCCAGGGGCGATGTTTTCCAGCCCGGCGTTGGCCGGCACGTCGACCAGCATCGCCACGTCGCCAACGGTGTGCGAGCTGAGGAAGAATTCTTCATAGGCGCACGACAGGCAATCGTGCATCGGCCCGACGCCCAAACGGTTGGCCACCACTTCGGCGCCCATGCCGCCCGAGCCGTAATTGATCATGAACGAATCGCGCGTCGGCTCCAGCACGTGGGCCATCACCGGATCAGCCCAATAGGCTGGAAACGCTTGAGTGGCGGCAGTTTCATCCTGGAATTGCGAGGCAAAATCGCGGAACGCTTCCAGTCGATTAGGGATCGCCGGGTTACGTTTGCCGACTGATTCCAGCGGATAAGTGCTGGGTGGGAAGCTGCCGTCGGCGTTGCTGCCCATGACAATCGCATCGCTTTCGCTGGAAATGATTTCATTGCCGTCGACCATGCCGATGATCGGCGTGCCAGCCTTGCCTTCGCGCAACCACGGCTCGCGTTGCGGGTAACGCGCCTGGTAATCAACGATCGGTTGGCCGGTGGGTGCGCGGCCCGTGGTGGCCAGGCGCATTTCTTCTTCAGTGAGGGTGTTGCGATAGGTGCGACCGCCCTTGGGCAGGACGACCACCTGGCCGAACAAGCCATTGGCGACGTTGCCGGCCGCGCCCTCGCCGCCAAACGTTGCGCCACGGCTGCTGACGGCAAACGCGCCTTCACGCTCGGCGTACAGGGTGTAAGAACGGCTCGCACCCGGCGGTACCAAGGTGTTGGCGTTACGCCCGGTGAACGAGGAAATGTCATCGATGCTGTTGACCGCTTGCAGGCCATTGACCTGGAAACCGACGTGACGGTCAGCGACTTGCTCATCGACTTTGAAGTCTTCAGCCGCGTTGGCGTTCTCGACGCCTTCCTCTTCTTCACCTTCATTCTCGAAGTGCTTGTTCGGGTTGGCCTGATAGTCGAGCAGGTTTTGCAGATTGATCGTCAGGCAATCACCCGCCGCCACGCGCAACACCAATGGCCGTGGCCGCTTGTCCGGGCGCAGCGAAACCTTGCCCGGCACCGCTGAGCCGCCGTAGGCCAGCGACATGTTGCGGTCATCCACCACGTCGCGGCGCAGGGCGAACATCATGCCGTTGATGTTCTGCGCACCGAGGCGGTTGAACATCAGCGGTTGATCGAAGGCGACGACGTTGGCCACCAGGTTGCGCTCGCATCGCACGGCCGCGCTGGCCAGTTCGACGCTGAGCATCGAGGCCAGAATCAGCAGCCAGTTGAACAGAGACGGAGCGTGATGAATGCCAGCCATGATCAGTAACCTCGTAGTGGGTGCTCTTGGGAACACTTCTCGACAATTGCCTCGGAGCAATCCGCGTGCCACAAAAAATTCGTTTACCGTTCAATCGGTTACTGCAGCGACTTGAGAATCCGGGGCATATTCCCCACCGCTTTGCCCCACTTTTCGGGGCTGCCGGGTTTGCCCCGAAAGTGGGGAAAACCGGGTTGGGGTCACAGCGGGGCGTCCATCGCCAGGCCCTGCAAACGTCGGTACTGGCGCAACACATTCGGTACATAACGTTGGGTTTCGGCGAACGGCGGGATCACCCGGCCACGGCTGAGCACCGCGTCGGGCCCGGCGTTGTAGGCCGCCACGGCGAGGGCGATGTCGTTGTCGAAGAGGGTCATCAAACGCTTGAGGTATTTCGCTCCGCCCTGGATGTTTGCCTTGGGGTCGTAGACGTCGGTCACACCCAGTTCGCGCGCGGTGTCGGGCATCAATTGCATGAGCCCCCCGGCGCCTTTGGGTGAGGTCGCGCCGGGGTTGTAATGCGACTCGGCGTTGATCACCGCGTGCAGCAACGCTTCGGGTAACTGGTTGACTTTGGCGGCTGCCGACACCAGTTCTGCGTAGGGCTGATTGGCGATCATTTGCGGCTGTTGATCGAGGCTGGCCACAGGCATTTCAGCCTCGTGGATCACCCGTTCGTAGGTGCGTCCGGGCCGGTGAACGTTGGACAGTACATAGCTGCCCTTGGCGTCCACCGAGATGAACACATCGGCCTGCGCGGCGCCGCTGAGCAGCACACAACCGAGCAATCCGCTGGCGAGAAATTTCATGTCGGGCCTCCCCGGATCGACCCCGATAAATTGGGGGAAATGCCCCAATGGCCGATCACGTTTCAGCCATACGCAAGCACTGTGCCGACTCTTGCAAGGCCCGAATTACAAGGGTTTCGGCGTGTCGACCAGTTTTCGGTGGGGCTGAGCATGGCAATTGCATAAGCCCTTAAGGCGACACGGCTGCCACTCACGGGAGGTCATCATGAAGCTGCAATTTCGTCCGCGTGGCCAACGCGGTTTTACCCTGCTCGAATTGCTGGTGGTGCTGGTGGTGCTCGGTCTGTTGGCCGGGATCGTCGCGCCGAAATACTTCGCTCAACTCGGTCGCTCGGAAGTGAAAGTGGCCAAAGCGCAGATCGAAGGGCTGAGCAAAGCACTCGACTTGTATCGACTGGAAGTCGGTCACTACCCGTCCACCGAGCAGGGCTTGCAGGCCTTGGTCACCGCCCCGAGTGACGAGGCGAAATGGACCGGCCCGTACTTGCAAAAAAAGCTGCCGCAGGATCCGTGGGGGCGTAGTTACGCCTATCGCTATCCCGGCGAAAACAGCGAGTACGACTTGCTGTCGATGGGCAAGGACGGCCAGCCCGGTGGCGAAGGCGAAAACGCTGAAGTGACCAATTGGCAGTGAGCGGAGCGCGGCCCATGCGATTTCATTTGAAAGCGGTCGGCAAGGCTGGCGTGGTTTCCTTGAGCGTCGAGGCAGCGGGCGACAGCGAAGCGCGACGGATTGCCGAGGATCAGGGTCTGCGCGTGCTCAGTTCGCACGCCGACAAGCATTGGCGTTCGCTGCGATTGCGTCAGCGCGAGACCTTCAATCTGGTGCTGTTCAGCCAGGAACTGACCACGCTGCTCAACGCCGGCCTGCCGTTGATTGATGCGCTGGAAAGCCTCGCCGAAAAAGAATCCGCCCCCGCTGCCCGGAAAACCTTGAGTGAGCTGGTGCGCCTGCTCTACGAGGGCAAATCGTTTTCGCAGGCGTTGGGCCAGTTGTCGGCGGTGTTCCCGCCGCTGTACGTGGCGCTGGTACAGTCCAGCGAGAAGACCGGCGCGGTCGGCGATGCGCTGGGCCGCTACGTCAGCTATCGCCAGCGCATGGACGAGGTGCGGCAGAAGATCATCAGCGCGTCGATCTACCCGATGCTGTTGTTGGTGGTCGGCGGCGGCGTGGTGTTGTTTTTGATGGGTTACGTGGTGCCGCGCTTCAGCCTGGTGTTTGAAGGGTTGGGCAATAACCTGCCGTGGCTGTCGCAGGTCTTGATGAGCAGCGGCATGTTTCTGCATGCGCATCAGGCGGAATTTTTCGGTGCGCTGGCGGCGATTGTCATCGCCCTCGCCGTCCTGCAAAAACAACCGGCGTTTCGTCGTGGGCTGGATCGGCTGGTGGAGAAACTGCCGGCGGTGCATCAGCGAATTTTCATGTACGAGCTGGCGCGGTTTTATCGTTCGCTGGGGATTCTGCTGCAAGGCGGTATTCCGCTGGTGACCGCCATGAGCATGGTGCGCGGCCTGCTGACTGTGGCCTCACGAACGCGGCTCGATCAGGCTTGCGAGCGGGTGCGCGAGGGGCAATCGTTGTCTACCGCGCTGGAGCTCAATCACCTGGTGACACCGGTGTCCCTGCGCCTGCTCCGCGCCGGCGAACAGTCCGGCAACCTCGGGCAGATGATGGAACGCAGCGCCGACTTCTACGATGAGGAAATCAGCCGCTGGCTGGAGTGGTTCGTGAAGTTGTTCGAGCCGCTGCTGATGACGTTTATCGGCCTGCTGATCGGGGTCATCGTGATCCTGATGTACATCCCGATTTTCGAACTGGCGTCGAGTATTCACTGACCCCGGGAACGGGTCGAATCCCTGCAACAACGCACTCTCACGTTCCCAACAAGACCACAAAGACGGAGAACGATATGCACATTAAAAAGCTCGTGCTCGCAATGGCCATCGGCGCAGTTCTGTCGGCGTCCACGGTACTGATTCCGGACAGTTTGTCGGGGGTTTCCAGTGTTCAGGCCAAGGAAGGTGGGAGTGGTGGTGGAGGGAACGGCGGCGGACATGGCGGAGGGGGTGGCGGTAGCGGCGGTGGAAACGGGGGTGGGCATGGAGGCAGTGGCGGTGGCGGTGGCGGTGGCGGTGGCGGTGGCGGTGGCGGTGGAAATGGTGGCGGTCATGGCGGCAGTGGCAATGGTGGAAGTGGCCACGGTGAGGGCGGCAGTGGTCACAGCGGCAGCGGCCAAGGCTCCGGACACTCGGGCAATTCCGCGTCATCCTCCGGCCGCAACGGCACCCACGCCGAACCGGGCGATGATCACGGTGTTCACCGGGCGGGTGAAGTCGGCGACGATCATGGCGTCCATCGCGCCGGAGAAGTCGGCGATGACCGAGGCCTGCATGCAGCGGGCGAACCGGGGGATGATCGCGGCGTGCACGTCGGCGGCGAGCCGGGCGATGACAAGCGCGCCAACTGACCTCTAGAGCCCACCGCAATTCCTGTGTGGGGCTTGCTCGCTCCCACAGGGTTTTGTGGTGTACGCCGATTACGCAGACGACCACCATCAATTGTAGGAGTGAGCCTGCTCGCGATAGCGGTCATTCAGACACTGAAGCTGTGACAGACCGAACGCTATCGCGAGCAGGCTCACTCCTACAGTTTTGATCTGCGTAAGGATCAGAGGGCGACGTTGTTCTGGTTCAGGCGTTCGCGCAGGAATTCGACCAACGCCTGCACCGGGCGTGAGGCCTGCCGATGCTGCGGGTACACCGCCGACAACGTCAGCGGTTCCGGACGCAGATCATCCAGCACCGGCACCAGCCGGCCATCCTTCAGCGCCGCGCCGACAATAAACGTCGGCAAATAGGTAATCCCCATCCCCTGCACCGCCGCATCCCTGAGCAACTCGCCGTTGTTCACCCGCATGCGCCCGGTGACATTGACCAGCAGCGGCTTGCCCTGCCCGGCATTGAAACGCCATTGCACCGAGCGACCATGGCCATAAGGAAGGCAATCATGGCTGTGCAAGTCTTCCGGTTCGAGCGGCGTACCGCGTTCGGCCAGATACGCCGGACTGGCGCAGTACACCCGCTCGATCGACGCAATGCGCCGGGCGATCAGCGTCGAGTCCTCCAGCACGCCAATGCGCAAGGCCAGATCGTAGCCCTCACCCAACAGGTCTACCGGACGATCGCTCAAGTCCACTTCAACGGTAACTTCGCGATAGCGCTGCAAAAACATCGGCAGCAGACAACCGAGGTGCGCGACGGCAAACGACAGCGGCGCGCTCACGCGAATCGTCCCACGCGGCTCGGCGGTCTGCCCGGCGATGCCATGCTCGACCTGTTCGACTTCGCCCAACAGGCGCAAGGCCGATTCGTAGTAGCTCTGGCCCAGCGGGGTGACGTCGAGGCGTCGGGTCGAGCGATTCAACAATCGCACGCCGAGGCGCTCCTCCAACTGCATCAAGCGACGGCTGACGAACTGCTTGGACAAGCCCAACTGATCGGCCGCGGCGGTGAAGCTGCCGGAGTCCATGACCTGGCAAAAAATACGCATGTCTTCGAAGGGGTTCATTGTCACTCTCTGGTGGACAGTTAAACGCTTTATAGCCGCTTTTTCACTTTCGAGCAGCTCATTAATCTGTGCTCACGGTTTGAAAACAACCCTGAACACGTAGGAGCTGCCGCAGGCTGCGATCTTTTGATCTTGATCTGCGGTGACGCGGGTAAAAGGCAAAAACAGGATCAAAAGATCGCAGCCTGCGGCAGCTCCTACATCACACATTCGAAAATGGAATTGAACATGAACATGAACATTAAACAGACCCTCGCCGCTTCCCTCCTCGCCCTGTCCATCGGCAACGCGTTCGCCGCCGAAACCTCCGGTGTCGAACACAACACCCAAGCGTTCCTCAACGCCCTCGCCGCTGGTGGTGGCAAACCGCTGGAGCAACTCAGCCCGAAAGACGCCCGTGCGGTGCTGACCGGTGCGCAGGCTTCGGTGAAGGTGGACTTGTCCGGTGTTGAAGTCAGCGACAAGGCGATCAAGGTCGACGGCCAGACGATCAACCTGAAAGTGGTGCGTCCGGCCAAGGTCAAAGGCGAGTTGCCGGTGTTCATGTTCTTCCACGGTGGCGGCTGGGTGCTCGGTGATTACCCGACGCACCAGCGCTTGATTCGTGACTTGGTGGTGGGCTCGGGCGCTGTCGCGGTGTACGTCGATTACACGCCGTCGCCGGAAGCGCAGTACCCGACGGCGATCAACCAGGCTTACGCCGCGACGAAATGGGTGGCTGAGCACGGCAAGGACATCGGTGTCGACGGCAAGCGTCTGGCGGTGGCCGGCAACAGCGTCGGCGGCAACATGGCGGCGGTTGTGGCGTTGATGGCCAAGGAACAGAAAACCCCGGCACTGCGCTTCCAGCTGTTGATGTGGCCGGTGACCAACGCGCAGTTTGACGACGGTTCGTACCAGCAATTTGCCGAGGGCCATTTCCTCACCAAAGGCATGATGCAGTGGTTCTGGGACAACTACACCACCAACCCCGCCGAGCGCGCGCAGATCCATGCTTCGCCACTGAACGCCAGCGTCGAACAGCTCAAAGGCTTGCCTGCTGCACTGGTGCAGACCGCCGAATTCGACGTGCTGCGTGACGAAGGTGAAGGCTATGCGCGTCACCTCGATGCGGCCGGCGTGGCGGTGACCTCGGTGCGCTACAACGGGATGATTCATGACTTTGGTTTGCTCAACCCGCTGAGCCAGATTCCTGAGGTGAAAGCGGCGGTGCGTCAGGCGGCGGCTGAGCTGAAGACTCATTTGAATCCTTAAAAACAAAAGATCGCAGCCTGCGGCAGCTCCTACATTGGAATGCAATCTTCTGTAGGAGCTGCCGCAGGCTGCGATCTTTTTACTGGCAGGCACCGCGGAGTTTCGGTCATGACATTCTTCTACACCCACCTGCTGTCCCTCAGCGCCGCCTTGCTGCTGCTCGACGCGGTGCTCTGGCACTTCACGCCTTTCACCCATCGCGCGCCAAGAGTGGCTGTGCGGTTGGCGCTGTTTCTGGCCTTCACCGCGCTGGTGATCAATGCCGGTGTCAGCCCGCTGCAAGCACCGCTGTTCGCCGATGACCGCGTCGCGCAACTGGGTGCAACGGCGTTGGGGATTCTCTGGTGGTTGTACGCCGCGCGAGTTTTGACGGAAGTGATCGGCCTGGCGCTGATGCGTCGCATCGGTCACAGCGGTCGTTTGCTGCAAGACGTGATCGGCGCACTGGTGTTTCTCGTGGCCATCGTTGCCGCCGCCGGTTACGTGCTGGAACTGCCGGTCAAAGGTTTGCTGGCGACCTCCGGCGTCGTCGCTATCGTCGTCGGTCTGGCGCTGCAAAGTACCTTGGCCGATGTGTTTTCCGGGATCGTCCTCAACACCACCAAGCCTTATCAGGTCGATGATCTGGTGATGATCGATGGCGTCGAAGGCAAGGTCTTCGACATCGACTGGCGTGCCACGCATCTGCTGACCAGCGCCGGCACCATGGCCGTAGTGCCCAACTCGGTGGCGGCGAAGGCGAAGATCGTCAACCTCAGCCGCCCGAACAACATGCACGGCGTGTCGATCAGCATTCAGGTGCCCAATCACATTCGTCCGCGCCGGGTGCTCGATGCACTGGATCGTACGCTGCAAGGCAGCAGCTCGCTGTTGCTGAGTCCGGCGCCAAAAGCCGTGCTGAAAGAGGCCGGCGAAACCATGTCGGAATACGTCGCCAGCGGTTTCATTGCCGAGTTGGGCAAGAAAGGCGAAGTGCGTAATCAACTGTTCGACCTCGCCCACCGGCATCTCGAAGCGGCAGGGATTTCGCGGCATCCGGACGGCGTGATCGAACCGTTGACCCGCGCACGTGCGCTGCTTGATGAAGTGAAAATCTTCCGTTCGCTGAGCAGCGAAGAACGTGATCGCCTCGCCGAATCGATGGTCGCTCAGCAGTACACAGCAGGCCAGGTGGTGCTGGGGCTGGATGAAGTACCGGACAGTCTGTTCGTGATTGCCACGGGCGTGGTCAGTGCGACGGTGCCGGATGGTAATGAGCAGACTGAAGCCGGGCGCATGGGGCCGAGTGAGGTCATGGGTGAGCAGAGTATTCTGGCTGATACGCCGTCGCAGGCTACGTTTACCGCGCTGACGTCGAGCATCATTTACCGACTCGACAAGAACCTCACTCGTCAGTGCATGGAACAGCGCACGGAGGTGGGTCGGGCGTTGAATAAATTGCAGGCGGTACGTCAACAGAACAGTCGCCTCGCGTTGATGGCTAAACCGGTGGCGGTGCGGAAAGGCGGGTTTTTGGGGTGGCTTCAAAAGCGTTGAAAGCAAAAGATCGCAGCCTGCGGCAGCTCCTACATTGGAATGCGATCCCCCTGTAGGAGCTGCCGCAGGCTGCGATCTTTTGATCTTACTTGGCGGTGAACTTGGTATAGCTGTTAATCAAATTGCGATAGTTCGGCAGACGCTCCGACAGCAAGTGCGCCTAACCTTCCATATCGTTGCGCCAGTCACCCTGCAGCTCGCACGCCACCGAGAACCAGTTCAACAGGTGGGCACCCGCCGCCGACATCCGCGCCCACGCCGCCTGCTGCACGGTGGTGTTGAATGTGCCCGACGAGTCAGTCACCACAAACACTTCGTACCCTTCAGCAATGGCCGACAAGGTCGGGAACGCCACGCATACATCCGTCACCACACCCGCGATGATCAGTTGCTTGCGACCGGTCGCCTTGATCGCTTTGACGAAGTCTTCGTTGTCCCACGCATTGATCTGCCCCGGACGCTGAATGAACGGCGCATCCGGAAACTGCTCGCGCAGTTCAGGCACGATCGGGCCGTTCGGGCCGGCGTCGAAACTGGTGGTGAGGATGGTTGGCAGTTTGAAGAACTTGGCAATGTCGCCCAGCGCCAGCACGTTGTTCTTGAATTCGTTCGGGGTGAAATCCTGTACCAGCGAGATCAGGCCGGTCTGGTGATCGACCAACAATACAACCGCATCATCTTTGTTCAGACGTGTGTAAGGAACGCTCATGGGAAAACTCCTGATGGACGGATGGATGAAGCGTGAAGCGCCGACCGGTCGGCCGGCGCTTTGGGGGAGAATCAGAAAGCGAAGCAGGAGCAGCCGAACGCGCCCCAGAACCCGGCGAAGTCGCTGACCGGCGCGTTCGACATCCGCGCCTTTTCATGGCTGTGGGTGTGTACGGCGCAAGGGCCGCTGCACTGGTGAACCTGCGCCTGCAACGGCGAGTTCGGCCGCCAGTGGCCCGGGACTTTGACCACCGGCGACCAGTCCGGCAGCACCGGAATCGAGCGCGGCCCGAGGTCTTCAAAGTCACCAGCGGCGTAAACAATCTTGCCGCCAACCACGGTCAGTACCGATTCGATCCACTTGATCGCTTCTTCCTCGACATGGAAAAAGTCCGCGCTCAGCGCTGCCAGATCCGCCAGTTGCCCGACCTTGATCTGGCCTTTCTTGCCCTGCTCCGAGGAGAACCAGGCGCTGCCGTGGGTGAACAGTTCCAGCGCGGTGGTGCGCGGCAGACCTTCTTCGTACAGCGCCAGCCCGCCGACGGTGCGGCCGCTGACCATCCAGTACAGCGACGTCCACGGGTTGTAGCTGGAAACCCGCGTCGCATCGGTACCCGCGCCAACCGGCACACCTTCGGCAAGCATGCGTTTGATCGGTGGGGTCGCTTCGGCGGCTTGCTTGCCATAACGGTCGACGAAATATTCGCCCTGAAACGCCATGCGATCCTGAATCGCAATGCCGCCGCCCAGCGCTTTCACCCGCTCGATGTTCTGCGGGGTGATGGTTTCCGCGTGGTCGAAGAACCATGGCAAACCGTTGAAAGGAATGTCGCGATTGACCTTCTCGAACACGTCGAGCATGCGGCTGATCGATTCGTTGTACGTCGCGTGCAAACGGAACGGCCAGCGCTGTTCAACCAGGTGGCGCACCACCGGTTCCAACTCTTCTTCCATGGTCTGCGGCAGATCCGGCCGCGGCTCGAGGAAGTCTTCGAAGTCCGCTGCGGAGAACACCAGCATTTCGCCGGCGCCGTTGTGGCGCAGGTAGTCGTCGCCCTGATGCAACTTGACGCTGCCAGTCCAGTTCTGGAAATCGCTCAGTTCTTCTTTCGGTTTCTGGGTGAACAGGTTGTAGGCGATGCGCACGGTCAACTGGTCGTCTTTGGCCAGTTGCTCGATGACTTGATAATCGTCCGGGTAGTTCTGGAAACCGCCGCCAGCATCGATCGCGCTGGTCAGGCCGAGGCGATTGAGTTCGCGCATGAACTGGCGGGTCGAATTGACCTGATACTCCAGTGGCAGCTTCGGCCCTTTGGCCAGCGTCGAGTAGAGAATCATCGCGTTCGGCCGCGCGACCAGCATGCCGGTCGGGTTGCCATTGCTGTCGCGAACGATCTCGCCACCCGGTGGGTTCGGCGTGTCGCGGGTGTAACCGGCGACACGCAGCGCGGCGCGGTTGAGCAGCGCGCGGTCATACAAATGCAGGATGAACACCGGGGTGTCCGGCGCGGCCTGGTTGATTTCTTCGAGGGTCGGCATGCGTTTTTCGGCGAACTGGAATTCGTTCCAGCCACCGACCACGCGCACCCATTGCGGGGTCGGCGTGCGGTCAGCCTGATCCTTGAGCATGCGCAGCGCATCGGCCAGCGACGGCACGCCTTCCCAGCGCAGTTCGAGGTTGTAGTTCAAACCGCCACGGATCAGGTGCAAGTGCGAGTCGTTGAGTCCGGGGATCACGCAGCGGCCGTGCATATCGACCACTTGCGTGTTCGGCCCGCGCAGGGCCATGGCCTGGTTGTCGTTGCCGACGACCACGAAACGGCCATCGGTAATCGCCACGGCACTGGCCAGCGGTTTGGTGCGGTCTACGGTATGAAATTGGCCATTGAACAGAATCAGATCGGCGCTCATCGCAGTTCCTCAAGCAAAGTAAAAAGAAGCAAACCCCGCGCGCTCAGCGTGGCGAGGTTTCTTGGGAATCGAGGTGTTCATGGGCCTGACTGGCTTCGAGCCACGGCGCGAACAAGCGCGTGACGCGCGGCATGAACACGTACACCACCGACACGACGATGGTCAGAGTGATCAGGAACGTGGCGACCACGTAGTTGGAAAGCAGCGGATGCAATCTGAGCAGCGGCCCCCAGATCAGCGGCACCAGCAAGGTGTGCGGCAGAATCACCAGCAGCGTGATCACTGCTTGTTTCCAGCGCGGCGGTGGCGAAGCGGCTTCGGCCAGCGGCGAGAACCAGAACTCGTTGACCGGCGCGACTTCGGTCTGGTCGCCATCGGCAAGCATCGGCGCAGCTTCATCGACCAGCGCCTGACGCTGCGGCGATTCCAGCCACGATTGCATCGCGTCGGTGGAGCAAAAGCGCAGCACGCAGGTGTAGAAGTCGAGACCGGCACGTTTCCCGCGCACCACATCAACCCCCAAGTGCCCTTCCCGCTGGCCCGCGACCCGCACGATATTGCGCAGCCAGGCTTCATACGCCGCCTCAAACCCGGCCTTGACCCGGTGCTTGACGATCAGCGTCACGGTCTCATCAGACCCCGGTGCTTTTGGACTCAGGACTTCAGGCATAACGCAGCACTCCGGGCAAACGGACATTGAGCGCCAGCCGTCCCGGCCCGGCGATAAACACAGTGGCAAACAGGATCAACAGCAACCAGCCGAACTGCCCCTCGGCCACACTCCATTGCGGATGCACGACCAACAACGCCACCAGCAGAACAAAGAGAATAGGCACGCAGGCCAATCGCGCCAGTACCCCGGCGACGATCAGTAGCGGGCAGACGACTTCGGCGAAGATCGCCAGCATCAGGGTGAGGTGCGAACCGAGGTGGAACGGATCTTCGATCAGCTGCAATTGCGCGCTGAAATCCAGCAGCTTGGGCAAGCCGTGTACCCACAGCAAAAACAACCCGCCGCTGACCCGCAGAAACAGCAAACCGACGTCGCGCGCCCGTTCATCGCGTTGCAAAGCGTTCATGACCCCATCCTGGAAACTTCATCGACCTGAATAATGCCGATGCCGGGAAGGGAAAAATTGAACGGGTGTGCTCAGTTCACCAGCGTGCCGAGATATTCAGCACACCACAAAACCCTGTGGGAGCGGGCTTGCTCGCGAAGGCGTCGGGCCAGTCGAAAAATACTTGATCGTTCCCACGCTCTGCGTGGGAATGCAGCCCGGGACGCTCCGCGTCCCTTCCAGGGCCGAACGCGGAGCGTCCGTTGAGGCATTCCCACGCAGAGCGTGGGAACGATCATGTTCAGGCAGGTGGATTGAGGTTATCCAGCACCCGATTCACCGCGAGCTCGCCGAGCATGATCAACTGCGCAATTCCCAACAACGCCCGGCGCTGCGCTGCGGGCAAAAGGTGGGCGACGTCTTGGGCAATGGTTTTGGCCGAGGCGCGGGTTTCGCTGGCGTCGGTCAGTAGATCTTCGTTTTTGGTGTCGGCGGTGACGGCGTACATCCCACGGGTTTTACGTGGAGGCGGCGTAGAGCCGGGTGGGCAAAGGTAATGGTCGAGAGCGCGGTCGGCGGCTTGGTGGAGTTTTCTGGAATCGATGGATGCGTAGGGGGATGTGGGGTCGATGTCTGGTGGGTTGGGGGTGACTTTGAACATGGTGAATCTCCTTTTTAGCGCAGGGATCACCACGTCCAGTCGCTAAACAGGATGGGTGGCGACCGTATGCAGGTTAGCGAACCGGAAAAAAGGCAACCCGGTAGACCCGGAGGTCTCCCGCATACAGCCGCCATAGCGAGGTGCAGACGATAGCCCGCAACGAAGCATGGAGCGTTGATGCACTTTTTTGATCCGAGTCGCTAAACCCGATCGCTGAATATTTCAGCGACCGCCAAACGATAGAGACCGGGCCACAAGCGCACAAGCCGGCGGATTCTGTCTTAGCTGTAGGCAAAGGCGCAAGGTTGTGTAGCCTGAAAGAGTGTCTGCTGGTGTTGCTTAAACAGCGGTGTTTAAAACACCCACAACGCCGGGCTCACACCCAACAAATGTAGGAGTGAGCCTGCTCGCGATAGCGGTGTTTCAGTCAATACAGGTATCGGCAGAACTGACGCTATCGCGAGCAGGCTCACTCCTACAGGGGGATTTTTGTTGTTTGTGAGATCGGCGGAAGGAGTCAGACCGTTGGGATATCCAGCGGCGCCGCCATGAACTGACTGATCCGCGACCGCAACCACTTCTCCGCCGGATCGTTGTCATGCACCCCGCTCCACGCCATCGACAACTGCGCCGCATCAATCGGAAACGGCGGGTCTTCGGCACGCAACGCACAGCCTTCAACCAATGCACACGCCGCATAATCGGGCACGGTGGCGATCATTTCTGTACCCGCCAGCAACGCGCGCAAACCACTGAACTGTGGCACGCCGAGCACGACGCGGCGGCTGCGGCCGAGTTTGGCCAGGTCGAGGTCGATGTTGCCGCTCAAGTCGCCGGAGAACGAGACCATCGCGTGCGGGCGTGCGCAGTATTCGTCGAGCGTCAGCGGGCCTGGGCGGTCGTCGCCGCGCAGGACTTTGCAGGGGATGTCGCGGAGTTTTTTGCGTTTGGCGTTGGCCGGCAGATCGGTGGTGTAACTGACGCCGACGGAGATTTCGCCGGACGCCAGCAGCGCCGGCATCAGCAGGTAGTTGGCGCGGCGCACCACGACGACGATGCCCGGTGCCTCTTCCTGAAGCTGACGCAACAACGGCGGGAACAGGCCAAATTCCGCGTCGTCCGACAAGCCGATCCGAAACACATCGCAGCTGCTTGCTGGCTCGAATTCCTTGGCGCGGCTGACGGCGCCGGAGATCACGTCCATGGCCGGTTGCAGCTCTTTGAGAATATCGAGCGCGCGCGCCGTCGGCTCCATGGCGCGACCGTTGCGCAGCAGCAACGGATCATCGAACAGATCGCGCAAACGGCCTAACGCGGCGCTGACGGCGGGTTGGCCCATGAACAGTTTTTCGGCCACGCGGGTCAGGTTCTTTTCGAACATCAGTGCTTCGAATATCACCAGCAAGTTCATGTCGACGCGGCGCAGATCGTTACGGTTCATGGGCTCGATTTCCTTGTATGGCCAGCCAGACGCAAGTGCTACGCACTTTACTCGATCAACAGCCCTTGCAGCGCGGGTCTGTTAGGCGAATTAACAACGATTAACTCGTCAGCCGTCAGCCCGCGCACAACAATCGATGGCCTGCGCAGCGTTGTTTTTTGACCTGAGGGAAAGCGCCGAGTGTGCGTTCCCCACCGACACGGATCCTGGCCATGGCTCATTCTCTGCAAACCGTCGCCCTCGCCCCTGCCTGCGAACCCGTCGTGCCACGCACCGGTGGCCTCAGCCCGCAACGGGTGCGGCGGGTCAAGCAACTGATCCTCGACCGTCTCGGCGAAAGTCTGGAAGTCACCGAACTGGCGCAGGCGTGCTCGCTGTCGCGCAGTCATTTTTCGCGGGCGTTCAAGTGCAGCACCGGCGTGTCGCCACAAGACTGGATACGCAGCCAACGCCTCGCCCGCGCCAAACTGTTGATCCAGCACACCGACCTGAGCCTGACGCAAATCAGCCTGGAATGCGGTTTCTGCGATCAGGCGCATTTCTGCCATATTTTTACTCGCAGCGAAGGGATCAACCCGTTCGCCTGGCGCTGCCAGGTCATGCGTGAACCAAGAAGTCCTCGCCCACTGTCATGAAGTTTTGAACCCACCACTCACACCAGCCGTTGCACCGATGCTCAAACCTGAGGATTATGCCCGGACACCGCGAAACAGACGCCCTGCGCGCCCGCCCAGTGCTGTTTCGACCTGTCCGCTGCAGCACCGCAGGAGTGAGTGGTTGAGTCTTCCGTCAAATCAGGCCATCGGTTTCGGCCCTTATCGGATTTACCCGGCACAACGGCTGGTGCTTGAGGGTGAGCAACCGTTGCGTCTGGGTCGCCGGGCCATGGACATTCTCCTGATTTTGCTGGCGCACGCCGGCGAAGTGGTGAGCAAGCAGGCGTTGATGGCCGGAGTGTGGCCGGACAGCGTTGTCGAAGACATCAATTTGCGCGTGCACATGGCCGCCTTGCGCAAAGCACTCGGCGATGGTCAGGCCGGTCAGCGCTACATCGTCACCGTGGCGCAGCGGGGTTACAGCTTTGTCGCACCGATTCTGCAACAGAACATCGATCAACAACCCGCTGGCACGCACGTTGGGCGACATAACCTGCCGCTGCGGCGCACGCGGATGATCGGCCGCCAAATGCTGGTCGACAGCCTGATGACGCAATTGCCGCGTCAGCGCTGCATCACCTTGGTCGGCCCCGGCGGAATCGGCAAAACCACGGTTGCCCTGCGCGTTGCCGAGCAATTGATCGGGCATTATCGCGATGGCATTCGCTTGCTCGATCTGGCACCGCTGAGTGATCCGCGAATGATCTACTCGCACCTGGCCGCCCTCCTCGACACGTTGCTCAACGATCACGATCCGCAGACCAGTCTGATCAACGCCCTGCGCGATCGGCAAATGCTGCTGGTGATCGACAATTGCGAGCACTTGATCGACGCCGTCGCCCTGCTCAGCGAGAGCATTTTGCGCGGCGCGCCGCAGGTGCACATTCTGGCGACCAGTCGCGAAAGCCTGCGTGCCGAGGGCGAGTATGTGCAGCGGCTGGAATCCCTCGACTGCCCGCCGGACATCGTCCTCGACCGCACGCAGGCGCTGAGTTTTGCCGCGCTGCAACTGTTCGTCGAACGGGCCATGGCCGCTTGCGAAAACTTTGAAATCAGCGACGCCGAACTGCCGCTGGCGATTGAAATCTGCCGACGCCTCGACGGTATTCCGCTGGCGCTGGAGTTGGCGGCCGCGCAAATCGGCGAATTGGGATTGAGCGGTTTGTCGAAGCAGTTGCAGGGGCGTTTGCCGCCCGTGGCGCCGGACAATCAGGATCGTCACATCACACTGCGGGCCACGCTGGACTGGAGTTTCAATTTGCTCACCGCTTGTGAGCAAACCTGCTTGCGCCGGCTGGGGGTGTTTCGCGGCGGCTTCACGCTAGAGTCCGCTGCGGCAGTCATTGGTGGCCAGCACCTCACGCCCGGTGAGGTATTTGGCTCGATCACGCAATTGGTCGCCAAATCACTGCTGAACGTTGAAGTCGGCGATGAAGAGGTGTTCTACCGTTTGCTCGACACCACCCGCCGTTATGCCCTGGAAAAACTCTATATGTCGGGCGAGCTTGGACAGACCCGCAAGCGCCACGCGGAGCGCTGTCTGGCGCTGATGCATCAGGCGCAGAGCGCTTGGGAACACACGCCGACCACGCTGTGGATCGAGCGCTATGCGCGAGGTCTGGAAGATTTGCGCGCGGCGCTGGACTGGAGCCTGAACGGTGACGGCCCGGATGAGCTGGCGATTCGATTGGCCGCCGCTTCCGCGCCGTTATGGCAGGAACTGTCGCTGCTCAAGGAATACGGCGGTTACGTGCGTCAGGCGCTGGCTTTGCTCGAGGATGCCGAGAGGCCGTGTCCGCGTCTGCAAATTGCCTTGAATCTCGCACTCGGCAGCGCCTGTTATCACACTTGGGGCGGCACCCCGGAAACCATTGAGGCTTTCGCCAGTGCCACTGCGCTGGCCCATCAGCATGGCGATGTCGCCGGGCAACTGCGGGCGGTGTCGGGGCACATGGCGGTCAATCTCAGTTGTGGGCATTACCAAATGGCTCTTGAGCAGAGCGAACAATTCGATCGCCTCGGCCTGCACGGTGATCCGCTTTTGACATTGAGTACTCACCGTTTGCGCGTGCTGGCGCTGCACTACGCCGGCGACCAGACGCAGGCGCGCATCCACGCCGAACAAGTGATTCAGCGCATGGCGCAGAGCGGTCACCTCAATCGCTTTACCCACGGTTTCGGCGTGCAATACGACCAGAGCGTCGCTTCGCTGACCGTACTCGCCCGCGTGTTGTGGTTGCAGGGTTTTCCCGAACAGGCGTGGAATACGGCGCGGCAGGCGCTGGACATCGCGGTGCAGATCAATCATGGCACCTCGATTTGCTACACCCTGGCGCTGTCCACCTGTCTGATCGCGCATTACAACGGTGATGAGCAGAACGCGCGGGCCTTGCTGCGTCTGCTGCTGGAGCAGTCGCAGAAGCATTCGGTGCTGCTGTTTCATACGTGGGGGCGGCATTACGCGCAGGTGATTGATGCTGAGACGGCGACGGTTGTGCGGGCGGAGGGTGGCGGGTTGATCCGGGAAATCATGGTGACGCTGGACAGTGGTTTTGTGGAAGATGCGTTGCTGGAGCGGGCGCGCAGTGGTGCGGCGGGTTGGAGCACGGCGGAGATATTGCGGGCTCGGGCGGAGCAGCTTTTGGCTGAAGATTTGGGCTGTGAGGAAGGAAGCCTTCGCGAGCAGGCTCGCTCCCACAGAGATTTATGCCCGACGCAATGCCAATGTGGGAGCGAGCCTGCTCGCGAAGGCGCCAGATCAAACATCACAAAATCCCAAGAAGCAGAACACCTCCTGCTCCAGGCCCTGTCCATCGCCCAATCCCAAGGCGCACTGGCCTGGGAGCTACGCAGCGCCACGTCACTGGCCCGGCTCTGGCAGCAACAATCGCGCTACCTCGAGGCCCTTGATCTGCTGACCCCGATCTACCAACGTTTCACCGAAGGCTACGCCACCCCGGACTTGCGCAAAGTGCGCCAGCTACTCGACAAGTTGCGCAATCAAACGCAAGCCTGAAACCCGGGATGACCGCCGCAGAAAATGTAGATGGCGATGTTCAAAATCACCGCTGATGAGTTTTGCCCGCGCGTACAACCGAGTGGTGTTGAGCATTCGATAGTGCAACGCCCCCTCCCCGCGCTTTACCGTCAGTAACGACTTCTGCACCAGTTGATCAACGATCAACTGCCCGTGTGCCTCGGCGAGTACCGCCAGCGCCGCCTCAAGCGTAAAAGCCACTTTGAACACCGACAAACGTTGCAGCACCCGCTGCTGTTGTTCGCTCAAGCGCTGATAGCTCCAGTCCAGCGCGGCTTGCAGGGTCTGATGCCTTGGCTCAGCAGTGCGTCGCCCCTGAAGTTGCAGACAATTACTCAATTGCGCCTGCAACCCCACCAGCGCCAGCGCATCGATTTGCGCTGCCGCCAGTTCTATCGCCAACGGCAAACCGTCGAGGCGTCGACAGATATCGCGCACGACTTCCAGATCCTGCAGCCGCAGGCAAAACCCCTGCTGACGTGCGCGGGCGCGGCTGACAAACAGCTGCACCGCCGAATAACCCATGGTTTCTTCGACGCTGTCCAGCGCGCTCGACGGGGGAAGGCTCAGAGGTGGCAGGTGCTGCACGGTTTCCAGATCGGCTTGCAGCGCTTCGCGGCTGGTCACGAGGATCGACAAACGCGGCGCCGCATTCAGCAGTTTCTCCACCACAGACTTGCAGGCGTCGCGCAGATGCTCGCAGTTGTCGAGCAGCAACAGCGTATGACGACTGGCCAACGTGGCGAGATCGGTATTTAGCGTTTGCAAAACCTGATCAAACAGCGCCGTGCCATCGTCGACAAGCGCCAGATCCACACGCCACACGCCATCGCGAAAGTGCTGCAGCAACAACTCGGCCGCGCGCAAAGCCACCGTGGACTTCCCGACCCCGGCCGGGCCCGTCACGCTCATCAACCGGCACAGTGGCAGTTGCCGCACCATCGAACCGACTAACGAATCGCGGCCGGTCACCGGCGTCAGGCGTGCCGGCAGATTGTGCTGGGGCGCTTGCAGGGTTTCGAACACCACTTGCGCGGTATTGTCGCCCTGCACCGGGGCGACGAAGCTGTAGCCGCATTGCGGCACGTTGACGATGTAGCGCTGGCCATTTTCACCGTCACCCAGCGCTCGGCGCAGCGCGGCAATGTGCACGCGCAAATTGATCTCTTCGACCACCGACGTCGGCCAGACCAGCGCAATCAAGTGCTCCTTCTTGACCACTCGACCGGCGCGCTCGACCAGCACTTGCAGAATGTCCAGCGCACGCCCGCCCATGCGCAATTGCCGATCCCCTTCCAGGATCAGCCGCTGGCGCAAGTGGAACGCGTAAGGGCCAAAATGCAGCACTGACGCCGAGGTCAAATCGATGGGGCTGTTCATGCCATCATCTTGGCAGCCTCAAGTGACGGTACAACTGCCACGCGGGGCGCAACACGGACTTCCGGGTGCGCGAAACGGACAGAACCGCTCTAGCTGAACTGTTCGCGGTACTGCGCAGGGGTCAGACCGAGCTTTTCTGCAAACAGAAAACGCATATGGCGGACGCTGCCGAAACCACTTTTGTAAGCCACGGTTTTCAGCGGCAAGTCGCTGGTTTCCAGCAAATTACGGGCGCAATCGATACGCGCACTTTGCAGAAACTCCATCGGCGTCATGTCGACGTCACGGCTGAACAGGCGCGCGAAATGCCGCGCACTCATGTTCGCCAGTCCTGCCATGCGCTCGATGGTGAAAGCCTCGTCGAGGTGTTCAAGGACGTAATTCTGCACGCGGGTAATCGGCGTTTCCTGCGGCGCAACCGCTGCCATCAATGGGCTGAACTGCGCTTGACCACCTTGGCGTTTCATGACGACCAGCAACACTTTGGCGACATTCTGCGCGAGCGTCTTGCCGTGGTCTTGAGCGACTACGGCCAACGCCAGATCGATGCCCGCGGTGACCCCGCCCGAAGTGATCAAGTTGCGATCCTCGACGAAAATCTGATCGGTCTCGACATCTGCCTTGGGAAATCCCTTGATCAGACGTTCGGTGTAATTCCAGTGGGTGGTGACGCGATAGCCATCGAGCAACCCGGCGTGTCCCAGCACAAATGCGCCGGTACAGATTGACCCGTAACGCTCGGCCCGACTGACCGCACCCTTCAACCAATTGAACAACGGCGGAGACTTGTCGTTGTAGGCACCGGGGCCGCCCGGCACCAACAGCAAGTCGTAGTACTCGTCTGTCTGCTCAATATGGCGGTCGGCGTGTACCAACACGCCATTTGAAGCGCGCAGGGGGCCGGGCTCGGTACCCAGAGTGGTCAATTGGTAATGTGCTTCAGCCTTCAAAAAGCGGTTGGCGACCGAAAAAACTTCCAGCGGCCCGGCCATGTCCAGCAGAAGAAAGTCGGGGAACAGCACCATTGCCACGGTTTTCATGGAAGATTTCACTGAGTTCAAAGAAAGAAAGACGCACCGGATACGCGAGGCATTATGGCCAACTGCAGCGCAGACGTCGGAAAAAATGCGTGAACCACCGCGCAAAACTGTCAACCTGATCAGGACAGTCTTTCAATTTCCATCTACTTATTGCACTCGGCAATTACCAGTAACCTTCTCCTCACTCGGACGAATTAACGTCCCGTAAGGAGATTTCATCATGCTGACTCTTCGCAAAGCCTCCGATCGTGGCCTCGCCAATCATGGCTGGTTGAAGTCGTTCCACACCTTTTCCTTCGCCAGCTACCGCGACCCGCGTGAACAGGGTTTCTCTGACCTGCTGGTGATCAACGATGACCGCGTTGCTGCCGGTAAGGGTTTCGGCCAACACCCGCACCGCGACATGGAGATTTTTTCCTACGTGCTGGAAGGCGCGCTGGAACACAAAGACACTTTGGGCACCGGTTCGGTCATCCGCCCCGGCGATGTGCAACTGATGAGCGCCGGCAGCGGCGTGGCGCACAGCGAGTTCAACCACTCGGCGACCAAGCCTGTGCACTTCCTGCAAATCTGGATCGTGCCGGAAGTCAGTGGTGCCAAACCGCGTTATCAGCAGGAGCACTTCAGCGCCGAGAAAAAACGCGGTCGCCTGCAATTGATCATCTCGCCGGACGGCAAAGATGGATCGCTGAAAGTGCGCCAGGATGCGCGAGTGTATGCCGGCCTGTTCGATGGCAAGGAAAGCGCCACACTGAAACTGGCCGCTGACCGTTATGCTTACGTGCATGTGGCACGAGGCAGCGTTGAACTAAATGGCGTGCAATTGCAGGAAGGCGATGGCGTGCGGGTTCGTGAGGAACAGGCACTGACCTTGAGCAATGGCGTAGACGCCGAGGTGCTGGTGTTTGACTTGCGGCCGCAGGAATTGCCGCAGATGCCATAAGCAGTATTTCAACGCCAACAGAAACGGCCTTCTTTTGAAGGCCGTTTTTTATTGGGGCGGTACCGGTATTTGCAACGAGCCCGGCTTTTGCACGCTGATGTCTTTGCCCAGTTGAATTGCTGCGAGCGTAGTCTGCAGGGTAGTCAGCACGGCGGTTTGATTGGCGAAGTGCGCGGCCACGACGATGGTGATCACTCCGAAAAAATGTACGGCAGTCGCTGCCCAGTAATTAGCCTTCACAGTCGATGCCTGTTTGATGGCTTCTTTCGACTCTTCGGCGATTTTTTGCACTCCGGCCCACATCAAATCATAGCGTTTATCGCGCTCTGCTTGAGTCTTGTCCCGCTCCAATCGAATATTGTCCCGCTCGGCCTGGGCCGAAAGAAAGGCATCGAATCTCGCCGACACGCCCTCAAGCCGAGCATCCATTCTGGCTTCGATGGTTTCTATCTTTGCATTGAATTCTTCGCGACTGATTGCACTCATGGTTTGGGTATTCCGACCTTGTCTCGACAGGTCACTGATTAAGTTTTGGCTGAATTCCGTAGTTTTCAATTCGACACCTTCCTGGCTCTACCGACACCGTCCCTGGTACTCCACATCAGTGCGAGCCTTTGGCCTCTCACCGAGCTGTCGTAACGATAGAACCCGCCCAGTCGGCTGACAAGCCAGCCGATTCTGCCTGTTTTGTAGGCCGTTTCGTCAGAAGACGTAGCCCTTGCATCTAGTCATTCTCAGCTGCAAACACACTGACAATCTGCTCGATCACCGCCCTCACCCGCGCGGTATGGCGCAGATCCGCGTGGGTCACCAGCCACACGTCATACGGTAACGGCCGAGTGCGTTCGGGCCAGAGTCTGACCAATCCATCGCGCTCGCCCATGTACACGGGAATTTCTCCTACACCGAGACCGGCCGCCATTGCCCGACGCACCAACAGGCTGGAGCCGAGGCCGGCAACAATCCGCCCGCGCGTCATCGGTTCAGAGACCAGCATCAGGTCTTTGTTGCCCTGCAAATACGGCTGATAGACCACCAGATCATGCCCCTCGAACGCCGAGCCCGGTTGCGGAATGCCCTTGGCATCGACGTACGCTTGCGAAGCGAACAGACCCACCGGCCATCGGGCAATCCGCCGGGCGATCAGATCCGGATTGTCCGGCCGCGTGTTGCGCACGGCGATGTCCGCCTCGCGCTTGGCCAGGCTGAGAATTTGCGTGGACGCGTCCAGTTGCACGCGTACGTCCGGGTGCAGCTCGTGCAGGCGGGCAATGGCCGGAATCAGAAAATCGATGGCCAGCGAATCGGTGGTGCTGACGCGCACATTGCCGGTCAGGCGATCGTCGAGCCCCTGAATCTGTCGCTCAAGCTCCAGCGCCGAATGTTCCATTTTCTCCACGTTCTTCAGCGCGGCCTCACCCACCGCCGTCAACGCGTAACCGTCGGAGGTGCGCAGGAACAACGTCGCACTCAGGGACTTTTCCAGCGCAGTGATGCGTCGCCCTACTGTCGCTTGATCAACTCCCAGCACCCGCGCTGCGCCGCGTAACGTCGACTCGCGACAAACCGCGAGAAACACCCGCGCATCATCCCAATTCATGCTGTCTCCTGATGATGCAGATCCGCATCAGTGCGCCGCTTAATCGCTGCGCGAATGCAGCAACGATAGCCGATATCCTCAGCGCCATATACCTTCCTCGAGATCGCTCTCATGCGTACTTCATCATCAACCGGCCTCTGGCTGCCGATCTTCGCCGGACTCTGCGCCAGCCTGGTCAGCATCGGGCTGGCGCGGTTTGCTTACACACCGCTGATTCCTGCGCTGATTCAAGCGCAATGGTTTTCTGCCAACGACGTCGTGTACCTCGGCGCCGCCAACCTTGTCGGCTATTTGATCGGTGCCCTGCTCGGCCGTCCTGTGGCGCGGCAACTTGGCAACAAAAATGCGCTGCGCCTGATGATGTTCGCGGTGACTGCGGCATTTTTCGCCTGTGCCTATCCGCTGTCAGTGAGCTGGTTTTTCGGCTGGCGACTGCTGTCGGGGATTGCCGGTGGCGCGATCATGGTGCTGGTGGCTGCGACCGTGCTGCCGCATGTGCCGGCCGCGCGCAAAGGGCTGGCCAGTGGCGCGATTTTTCTGGGGATCGGTTTGGGCATCGCCGGCTCGGGGACGATTGTGCCGCCGCTGTTGAGTTTGGGTCTGCAGGCGACTTGGCTGGGACTGGGCGCTTTGTCGCTGGTACTGACGGCGTTGAGCTGGTTCGGCTGGCCTGCGGATCTGCCGCAGCCGACCGCTTCACATGATGTGGCGGCGACTCAAACGACTCCGCCCGGCGTTTATCTGCTGTTCGCTCAATACGCCTTCATGGCGGCGGGTCTGGTGCCGGCGATGGTTTTTCTGGTGGATTACGTGGCGCGCGGACTCGGTGCCGGGGCGCATGTCGGCGCGTTGGTGTGGGTGATGTATGGCGTGGGCGCGATTGTCGGGCCGGTGAGTTATGGCTTTCTGGCGGATCGATTCGGCGCACGTAAAAGTATTCGGCTGGTGCTCGTCGTGCAGGCGATCACGCTGGGGCTGCTGGCGGTTTCGCATTCCTTTCTGGCACTGGCGCTGCTCGCGGTGATTCTCGGCTCATTCCCGCCGGGCATTGTGCCGCTGGCCCTGGCTCGTGTGCATGAACTGGTGCCGAATCATCATCGCCAGCAAATCGCCTGGAGCCGCGCCACGGTGTCGTTTGCCACGTTTCAGGCGCTGGCCGGGTTTGCCTATTCGGCGCTGTTCAATGCCACGGGCGGCCATCACACGCTGCTGTTTGTGATTGCTGCTGGCGCGATTTCGGTGGCGCTCATCCTTGAACTAGCCATGAACCTTTGGACACGCACAATCCAATGTAGGAGTGAGCCTGCTCGCGAACGCGGTGTGTCTGGCAACCCTGCATCGACTGCCCCGACGCCATCGCGAGCAGGCTCACTCCTACAGGGGTGCGGGGATTGACCTGAATTTATTGATCGACGCAGCACTCCCATTTACACAAACCTTTGCTGAGAGGAATCTGCATGTCTTTGCCCACCGAAATGACCCAAATCCAAATCACCGAACCCGGTGGCCCGGAAGTCCTGCAACCCAAACGCGTACCGTTGCCAGTCGCCGCTGAAGACCAAGTACTGATCCGCGTACACGCAGCCGGCGTAAACCGTCCGGATGCCTTGCAACGTGCCGGCAAATACCCGATGAAGCCAGGCATGGATCCGATTCCCGGGCTCGAAGTGGCCGGTGAAGTCGTGGCGCTGGGCACCGGCGTCAGCCAGTTTGCCGTGGGCGACCGGGTTTGCGCGTTGACCAACGGCAGCGGCTACGGCGAGTACTGCGCGGTTCCAGCAGGCCAGACCTTGCCGATTCCCGACGGCATCGACTGGATTCAAGCGGCAGCGATCCCGGAAACCTTCTTCACCGTGTGGGCCAATCTGTTCGTGCTCGGGGCTGCCAGCCGTGGTCAACGTGTGCTGATTCACGGCGGCACCAGCGGCATCGGTACCACCGCGCTGATGCTCTGCCGCGAATTCGGCATCGAAACCTTTGCCACCGCCGGTAGCGCTGACAAATGCGCGGCAATCAGCAAACTCGGCGGCCAGCCGATCAACTATCGCGAAGAGGATTTTGCCGCGGTGATCGCCGAGAAGACCGAGGGCAAAGGCGTGAATGCGATTCTCGACATCATGGGTGGCTCGTACCTCAACGGTAATGTCAGCGCGCTGGCGATGGACGGCCGGCTGGTGATGCTCGGCTTCCTCGGCGGCGCCCGTGCCAATGACTTCGATCTGCTGGCAATGATGGCCAAACGTGCGGTGATCACCGGTTCGCTGCTGCGCGCCCGCACTGCGGCGGAAAAAGCCGAGATCGCCAGCCAACTGCGCAAGCACGTCTGGCCAGCACTGGCTGCCGGGCGCTGCCTGCCGATCATCGACAAGGTCTACCCGCTCGCCGACGCGGCCCAGGCCCACGCGCACATGGAGGCCGGCGACCATATCGGCAAAATCGTGTTGCAGGTGATTTAAGCAGTTGCAGCATTTTGTAATCGTTGCCCACGGGCGCTGGTCGAAATTGTCACGCGCAGACCGAGGGTTCTGGTAAAAAGCGTTCTTTGTCTGCGTGGTGAAACGTTTAATGTTCCAGTCCTTCATGACTCGTCTGCGCCGCCGCCGTCTGGCGTTCGCCTGCATGGCCGCGCTGATTATCGGCGTGCCAACGAGTTGTGCCGTGCTCGAACACACCGAACGCAAACTGCTGTTTCGCATCGAACCGGGCACGGCCGGCTGGTATCACGGCTTGCCCGGCAGCGTGCAGGAACTCGACCTGCAACCAAAGAGCTTCAAGGCCGGGCAAAACATTCACGCGTGGTGGTGGCCGGCGGAAAAAGCCAATGCCCCGGCCATTCTCTATTTGCACGGCGTGCGCTGGAACCTGACTGGGCAGTTGTTCCGCATTGAGCAATTACGTGCGGCGGGTTACTCGGTGCTGGCCATCGACTATCGCGGATTCGGCCAGAGCCACGGTGATCTGCCGTCGGAAAGCAGCGTTTACGAAGATGCCCGCGTCGCCTGGGAGCGCTTCAAATTGCTGCAACCGGATCCGAACAAACGCCTGATTTACGGCCATTCTCTTGGCGGCGCAGTGGCGATCGATCTGGCTGCAGAACTTGGCCAGGACGCCGAGCGTAATCACACACCGCTGCCGGTTCGTGGATTGGTGATTGAATCGACCTTCACCACACTGGCGGACGTCGCCGCGTCTGTGGCCAACACCTCGCTGCCGGTGCGCTGGTTGCTCTCGCAGAAATTCGATTCGATCGACAAGATTGCCGACATTCATATGCCTTTGTTGGTCGTACACGGTTTGGCCGACGCTTTCGTCCCACCGCGTTTCAGTGAGCAACTGTTCAATGCCGCGCAACAACCCAAGCGCCTGTTGTTGGTGCCAGGAGCAACGCACAACAACAGCATGGCGCTCGGCGGTCAAAGTTATCGCAAAGCGCTGGACAGCCTGATGCAATCCAAACCCGCTCCCCGCATGGCCGGGCCTGCTTTGTTAAAAAGCTCGGGCGATTCCTGACCTGGATTCAGACAGTGATAAACCAGACGTTTTTGAGAACGAATCCATCTGGAAAGCTCCGCCCTTCCTGACGTCCAACGCTCTGCTATGTTTTAACCGCCCAACGCGGAACCTGGCGAATAACCGCCGCTCTCCGCGCTACTGCCGGGAGCAGAGACATGAGAATCAACCCGTACCTGATCTTCAACGGCGACTGCCGCGAAGCGTTCACGTTTTACGAACAAGCCTTGCAGGGAAAGCTCGAGGCGATGATGACCTTCGGCGAAACACCCGCCGCCGAGCACGTGCCCAAAGAACATCACCATCTGCTGATTCACACCTGCCTGAAGGTCGGTGATCAGATGATCATGGCCTCGGACACCACGCCCGACCGCCCGACCCAAGGCATGAGTGGCTGCTCGATTTCTTTGAACGTCGACAGCATCGCCGAAGCCGAGCGCGTATTTAACGCATTGGCCAAGGATGGTCGCGTCGATATGCCACTGGAAGCGACCTTCTGGGCCGCGCGTTTTGGCATGCTGGTCGATCGTTTTGGCGTGTCGTGGATGGTCAATTGCGAAAGCGAAAAGTGACACTGACGCCTCGTCAGGCATGAAAAAGCCCAACCGGTTCAGGTTGGGCTTATTGCGTTAACGCTGGGCCAATTCGTGGCGTATGCACTGTTCGTAATAAATTTGCTTGATCGCCGCCGGTTTGAGCTTCGAGCTGCTGTTGTAGGTCTGCTCGGTGATCCCCATCGCGGTCATGCGCATCCACGGTTGCTGGAACTTGCGCACCTGCAATTGCTTTCGCGCGCCATATAAAGACACGCCAGACAGCTTGGATTGCTGCGCCCCGGCGGCCATGTCTGAACCCCAGGTGCAGGCAAACTGATGACTCTTGCTAATCTCTTTCGCCTCGATAGTCGAAGCAAAGGCAGCCAGGGAAAGCGTTGCAACGGTGATGGCAATCGTCCGCATATAGCCAACCTAACCTTTTGAAAAAAGGCGATTTTGACCGGATGTTTCCGATCAGGGGGCCAGCAATTTGCCGCCAATTGAGGATTTTTTCAGACTGGAAATAAGGTCGGCAAGGGTTACCGCTCGTCCAGCGCGATGCACCTTTAACGCCCTCGCCCTTCCAATGCGATACATCCCCAGCGTGGAAGGCTCAGACCATGAACAAGAAAATTGCCACCCTGTCGCTCGCTAGTCTGCTTGTCGCCGGCCCTGTTTACGTCTTGGCGAGCGACCAGAATATGGCCGGCTCCGCAGCCCCGCCGACCGCCATGCCGGGGGTCAATCAGTCGAAAAGCTCGAAGGCCAACGACGAAAAGGCCAGCAAAAAAGGTGAGGAGTCATCAGGTGGGAATGCTGGCGCGCAATCCCATGAGACGGCGAAGGATGCTGCGACGTCGAGTGATTCTGAGGACGTTAAGAAAGAGCCGAGACCGTAATGACAGACACAAAAAAGCCGATTAATTTAATCGGCTTACCTGTCTGATTTTACTCAGGAATTATGGTCGGGACGGAGTGATTCGAACACTCGACCCCTAGCACCCCATCTCCTTTTTCATACTTCTTGAAAGCTTCCAAAATTTTACTCTGGATTTTTCTAAGCTAGTATTTACTTGAGCTCCAGCGGTGTTCTGCGCTACGAGAATCCAGTAACGTCCATCAAGAGCCGACGTTTTTGTGGGGGTAAAAGTAGGGGGAGTCCGTTTCATGGCCAAAATTACCATCAAAGAACTCGAGTCGCTGACTCCCAACGATGCCGGCCGAATCCTCCGTGAGGATGGCAATCTGGCCGGTCGAATCTCAGCCCGCAAGGACGGTGTGTCGGTCAGCTTTTTCTATCGTTATCGCTGGGGCGACCAGAACAAAGAGTACGCCTGCGGAACCTGGCCGCGCAAATCCCTGACGGACATCCGCAAGGCGCGTAACCAGGCCAGGGCGCTCATTGATGAGCAGGTCAATCCCAACGAGCAAAAGAAAACCGCCAAGGCACAGGCATACGCCGCTGCTAACGTAGAGGCCGAACAAGTAAAAACGACGAAGGTGCAAACGCTGACCGTCCAGGATCTGGTCAAGGCCTGGCTGTTGGATGGCGTGGCGCGGAAAGACGGCAATGCCGAGTTGCAACGACGCTTTAACAAGGACCTTTTGCCAGCACTCGGCAAGACCGCGGTGAGCAGCGTCTCCGAACACGATGTTCGGGCGCTGATCCGCGCCGTGGTCAACCGCGGCGCTCACCGGCAAGCCATCAGTTTCTTCGCCGACCTCACTCAGATGTTCAACTGGGCCAGAAAGCGTCAGCCCTGGAGGGCCTTATTGATCGAGGGCGATCCGACTGAGCTGGTCGACATCTCCCCATTGATCCCTGCCAGCTACGAAGCGGAAAGAAGCCGCATCCTTTCCCCGGCTGAGCTGTTGGAACTGCACAACCGCTTCCAGCAAATGACCGCCGATTACGACGCCCTCCCCGCGGGCCAAAAATACGACGGCATTCGACCGCTAAAGAAGGAAACGCAGCTCGCGCTCTGGATT
The DNA here is from genome assembly GCF_044753305.1 of Pseudomonas sp. NPDC088429. Lineage (NCBI taxonomy): Bacteria > Pseudomonadati > Pseudomonadota > Gammaproteobacteria > Pseudomonadales > Pseudomonadaceae > Pseudomonas > Pseudomonas sp. NPDC088429. The sequence goes on from NZ_JBIVMX010000006.1 coordinate 123,188, forward strand.
AGCCTGGGCACGTTGTGCCGGATTGGTGAGTTGCTACAAGCCGAATGGAAAAATGTCGATCTGGACCAGCAGACCTGGTTCCTACCCAGTGAAAACGTCAAAGGTACCCGAGGCAAGAAACAAGACCACCATGTCTTCCTCTCGCCCTTCGCCCTGCATTTCTTTCAGGAACTCAAGACCCTGACAGGACATTCACAGTGGTGCTTTCCCAACAAGCAGGATGATGGGCATGTGGACGTGAAAGTGGTGAGCAAGCAGGTGGGCGACCGCCAGGCCCGGTTTAAAAACCGCAAAGCCCTTTCAAGACGGCGCCATGACGATACGCTGGTGCTAGCCGACGGCCAGAACGGTGACTGGACGCCGCATGACCTGCGCCGCACCGGCGCGACCATGATGCAGGCCTTGGGCGTTAGCTTGGATGTTATCGATCGCTGTCAAAACCATGTGCTGGCTGGCTCCCGGGTGAGACGCCACTATCTGCATCACGATTATGCCTAAGAGAAGAAGCTCGCCTGGAACCTGTTGGGCGATCGACTCAGTGCCGTTCTTTCCTCAACCTACGAGCACCCACCGATCGTGTCGATGATGTCTTTTCCAGCGTGTACCGCGACCGGATCCCTACCGCCTTCATAAGTCGGTGTCTTTAGTGCTGAGTCCTTATAGTTTCGTGGAAATCGCCGAGCGTTTTCTTCAGATCGATCCCGGCCTGTTGACGCCAATGCCGAATTGCCCCACGTGGCTATGTGAGACGAACCCACCTCAAAATCAGCATTAATCTGGAAGAGGTAACGGTGCGAGGAATCAGACTGGGTCAGTGAATCTCGGCAACCAGGCCAATTTGGCGTCGGCACCGACAATCTACCCACTGAAAGTCAATCCAAGCGACACACTTTGACGCACCCACTCGGCAACCTAGCGCTATTGGTCACCAGCAGGATAACGCTATGCCAGTCTCTCCGCGTCCGTTCACCCTCGTCTGTGCTTGCTGCTCTTGGAAGGAAACTATCCTGCCTCATAGCCATTTGGCAGCGCTCAGCCAAGACACATGTATGAGTTGCCCCGAGTGCCGCAACCCTTCGCTTGAGCGCCGAGAGGCGAGCCGTCATGAAGTTCTCAGAACCCGCCTCGATGAATTTCTCATCCTCAACAAGTGAAGCTTGAATGTCGCGACACAGATTTTCGCTCCATCGTGGAAAATGAGCAAAAAAGCCTAGGGGAAGCCGACTATGAAAAACCTGTTTGCTGTCATCGGATTGTGTGTGGTGCTGAAGAAAAGCTACGAATTTTACCGGGAGTACAGCGAACTCAAGCGCGACAGGCAACGGCCCCCGTCTTCGGCCTCTTGAGTCAAGGCACCGGGCCACGATCATTCTCAAGTTCCATACGCCGCTGCTGAAAGACTTTGGTCTTATGCAACCCATATATAGATGGCACATAGCTATCCAAGTGAGTAGCATCGACGCCAGCTTGATGTTCGTCAATTGAGATGCAGAACAAGGAAGTCATCATGTCCCAAGCGAAAGACACGCTACTCAGGCTATTCGCATTATTGCGCCTGATCCCCACCGAGCCGCAGCGTATTGCAACACCTACCCTGCTCGAAAAGCTTCGAGAACGGGGCTTTTCCGTGACCCTGCGTTCAATTCAGCGCGACTTGAACCGGTTGTCGATCCCCTTCTCGTTACAGTGCAACGACAGCGAGGTTCCTTTCCGCTGGAGCTTCACCCGTGATGCGCCATTGAAGCTGGAAGACATGGATGCCTCCACGGCATTGGCGCTGTATCTCTCGGAAAGTCATTTGAACAACCTGCTGCCCCAGACTGTTTTGGCCCAGCTAGGTCCACAGTTCAGACGAGCGCGTAATTTCCTTGGTGATCTCGGCCACAACGGATTGGCCGATTGGGCGCGACGGGTTCGAGCGATCCCCAACGGAAAAACCTTACTGCCTGCTGCGATTGCTCCCGAGGTGTGGGCGCAGGTGTCTGCTGCCTTACTGGAGCGAAGGCAACTAGAGGTTTCCTATCGGAGCCGAAGCAAAAGCGAACTCAAGCAGTTTCGCTTGCATCCCGCCGGTTTGGTATCGCGGCATGCCATCAGCTACTTGCTGGCATCCGTGGATGGCTATGACGACCTGCGTCAATTCGCGCTGCATCGTATCCAGCATATGCACGTGCTCGACGAACCCGCGGTGCTGCACGCTGGCTTCGATGTCGACGATTACATCGCGAGTGGCATATTCAGCCATCGCCAGACCGACACCCAGGTGGAGTTGGTTGCGGATGTTCATCCGCAGATTGCCTTCCTCCTCGACGAGACACCACTGAGTCACAGACAGACGCTCAGCGATATTCCTTCCAACACCTGGAAACGCCTGCACGCGTGGGTACCACTGGATCGCGAAACGCTGTGGTGGATCTTCGGCTTGAACGACAACATTCGTGTCCATGCCCCGCAGGTCTGGGTCGAGGAAATCCGTCAACGAGTGAGCGCGATGCTGACGCTCTATCGGGAGGCCTAGTTGACCCGCATTGGACACCATCGTTGCTCATCCGATAACGCTTCAAGGATTACACCTGAGCAATCCCCATGGATAAGCCTCGGGAAATCCTGCCGTTACTTGTTTCTCTGGGTGCCTGGCAGTGAACAACGTGGCGGCATGGCGACCAGCCAACCCATTTCATTAATTCTCAAGGAGTCTTGTCTATGAGCAACACCCCATTCGATCCGTCGAAATTCACGGTACCGAAAGCCAAACCGGTGCCGGTAATTCTGTTGCTCGATATCAGCGGCAGCATGGAGAGCGAAGGAAAAATCCACAGTTTGAATGATGCTGTACGCGATATGCTCAATGTGTTCCAGGACACAGAGAGCGGTGAGACTGAAATCTGGGTTTCGATCATCACTTTCGGTGCACAAGTCGAGCTGCATCAGCCGCTGATCAGTGCTGGCGACATCCGTTGGCAGGACCTTTCAGCGGGTGGGATGACGCCGCTCGGTGTCGCCCTCAAGATGGCGAAAGCGATGATTGAGGATAAGGATGTCGTGCCATCACGCGCCTATCGCCCCACGGTTGTGTTGGTCTCCGATGGGCAGCCGAGCGACGATTGGGAAGGCCCGTTGAATGCGTTCGTCAACGATGGACGCTCCGCAAAATGCGACCGCATGGCGATGGCCATCGGTGCCGGTGCAGACGAGGCTGTACTCGGAAAATTCATTGAAGGTACTGCGAACGGTCTCTTCTACTCCGAGAACGCTAAACAGCTACGGGATTTCTTCAAGTTCGTCACCATGTCGGTGACCATTCGCACAAAGTCACAGACGCCGAATATCCTGCCTGATGCGAGCGTCATTGATATCCAGCCAGCCACGATCGACGCTCGGCAGGAGCATGTGAAATCGGTGACACCGAAATCCTCGGATGAAGATGGAGGATATTGGTAATGGCACAGGCAATCGCAGACCCGGACGAACTCGAGCGCTTTGCGTATTCGTTGCAACAGTTCACTGATTCACTCAACGATGCCGTCAGCAGCCTTAACGGTGCATTCGCTTCGCTCGGTGACACTTGGCAGGACGATAAACGAGCGCAGTTTGAAGAAGAGTACAACGCGCTCCTCCAGCAGCTGCATCAGTTCGATGCCAACGTGACAGAGCAGGTTCCGTACTTGAACGCACTTGCCTCACGCCTGCGCGATTACTTGCAAAGCTAGGGGCGCGGGAGTCGCAATGGCACAGGTTTCAATTGGACAAGTGGAGAATCTGGAAGACCTCGTGCGCGGATTGCAGTCCGTACTCGAGGTACTGGAATCCTCATGCCGCGAACAGATCGCTTTTGCGGAACAGAAATCCGAAGAAGCTCGCGACGAAACACAGAACAGCGAGAGCTTGTTGGACAGTGCCACCCGGCAAGAGCAGGCAGTGCAGCAAGAAGTTGATGACGCTCAGGAGGCGTTGGCCAGCAGTCAAAGTGCGCTCGATTCCGCCCAATATTCGCTGTCGGCCTGCCTTTCTCAACCGAGTGATGATGATGAAACTCATCCCGACTGCTCCGATGAGTACGCTTGCGTTGCTGACTTCGAAGCCGATGTCGAGCAGGCTCAAGGCATGCTGGAACAAGCAAAAGCAGATTTCGAGCTAGCCACGGAAAATCGTCAAGCGATGGAACAGCGCCTGGAACTCGCGAGACAGGCGCAAGCGATGGCGGAACAAACGCTGGTACAGGCTCAACAGGAATGCAATGCACGGCTGGCATCTGTCGGCCGGGCTGTTGAAGTTGGCACTGCTCGGTTGACTGCCGCACAACAGGCACTGAATGCATACTTGGCGACGAATCCGTCCGCTGGACAGTTTCATGCCTGGCTGAAATGGGACCCCACTCAACAGGGCGGCCCCATCACACCGGACATATTGCGAGACCGGATGAACCTGTCGTCAGAACATCAACGGATGCTTCAGGACTATCTATACGACCGCAACCCTGGGTATCGGAAACTGGTTGACCGCTATCGCGGCCAATGGGCAGACGCGAAGGGCGACGCCGAGCGCAACATCGTCGCACGCAAGGCTCGTATACATCTGAGTGGTGAATTTGGGGAGCAAATAGCGCGGCACGCACTTGCACCTCTGGGCGGACGAATCGAGACACAAGGTCGCACGTTCGTTGGCGACGATGGACGCTACACAAAAACAGATCTACTGATAACCGACTTACGAGTCCCGATCATTTTGGGACGTGGCGAGGGCATGGGAGCTCCTGTGGGAGGCTCGATGGCGTTCGAGGTGAAATGCGGGAAGGCGCAGTACCTCTATTCGCAGATGGATCACATGGTTTTCCAGTCCCAAGGACACAAGCAGGCGGATGCGCAATGCACGCTTTGCTCGCGAGATATCCAGGACCTTTCACCAGAGAAGCAGAAAGAATTGCGCGATACCTTGCGCGAAGCAGGTTCGCCGATGGTGGGAATGTTGCCCAGTAAGAACGAAATAGATAAGTCCTGCCTTGATTTCATCCGCCCAAACGAGGAGGAGCAGCCATGAAAGTGCGATTCGCAATTATCAGTCCAGACACTCTCGCCCAAGTCCGGACGGAGATTGAAAGACTTCAACAAGCGGTCAACGCCGGGGATATGGACGGCGTGGATGCGGCCACGGAGCAATTATTGGAATTGACGGCGCACTGTCAGTCGATCGATTTGTCCGAGGAAGATTGGCGAGCGTTTCTGACTCGAGTCAGGAGCATGAATCCTGAGTTTAAATCCAACTATCTATTGCCAGGCGAAGTTTGCTCCTCGATTTTTCCTTCCATCACCGCTGACGACTCTGTACTCGAGCTTCCTATTGATGGTGATACGGCGGAGGAAGAGATCGATGTTTGACGATGTTTTTGGAATGGCGATTTTGTGCGCCGAAAACTTTCGCGAAGCAGCACACGATTCATTTGGTCTTTCCATTTCCACCGAGGTGCTCGAGCCGATTCTCAAGGAAATCGATTCGCTGCGCATTTTCAATGAGGAATTCCAGCGCCAGGCACTCAATCTTGATAAGACCCTGGAGAGCGCGCGACTCATCCAGAGCACAAATCCTGGGAATGAAAAATGAATGGAACTCAGCGATTGTCCAAAACTACGATGACCGCGATAAATAAAGCTGTCGCTGATTATCAAGAGGGTCTGGCGCGCATTGACCGCGAGTTCGATGCCCTCTCCCACCGGATAGAACAATCGATTCTGGACTTGTCTGGCGATGCAGCGAACCATCGAAGCAAATTGAACGAAGAGGCAATGCAGCACCTCGCGTACGAAAGCAAGCAAGCGAGCGGCAACCGGGAAAAGAGGACATTGAATTGGCAATCGACCTTCGCTCGAGAATGGGAAAAAATCGCCGCTGAAACCGGACGTTGGGGTTTTCAGCTTCGCCGACAACAGCCCGCGTTTGTGGATTTCGGGCCAAATTGCCCTTTGATGGCATCGGATATTCCGACACATCTATCGTTTGGTTCGCATCGAGTTGCCTTTGAGGAACTCTCCTGCGTTGTCCCGCACACCCCTACATTCCCCCTCGCACGCGCCCTTGTCCTATCGGAGGACAACGCAGCACACAAGCACTTGATACATCAACTCCTGTTACGGTTACTGTCAGCCCTGCCGCCGGGCCGGTTGGAGTTAACGCTCATTGACCCTCTGCAATTGGGACAATCGATCGGACCGTTTCTGCCGCTTCTGAAAGTGCCGCAATTGGTGCCGCAACAACGCGTGCTGACTCGCGCAGACGAAATCGAAGCAGCCCTTGGCAAACTGCAAGACGAGGTCGAGGAGCTGATTCAACATCGGTTCACCGACCAGTCACCCAACTGGTTAGAGTACAACGCGCACAACGTCGACAATCCCCTGCGTTACAAGGTCGTATTGCTTTTTGACGCTCCAGAACAACTTTCGGACAAGAGCCTCTGGTTCCTTGAGCGGCTCTGCGTGAACGGTCCACGCTGCGGTGTACTGCCCATCCTCGCGATTGACGGGCATCGCATGGAAGACCGGCGATATGAAAAATTTCGCACCACGCTGGAAACATCGACCATGGGCACTGACGCACTGTTGCGTGGTGCTGACTACGGATGCAACGGGCTGTCGTTGACCTACCAGCCAGAACAATGGCTCGCGCAAGACTTTTTGGCCGGATTCATCTCCACGGTTGCCGAGCATTACGCCGCGACGGCACGCTTGCGCAAATCAATGCCTGACCTCTGGACGAATTTCGGGAAAGGCGCGACCACCCGCAGCGGCTTCAGTATTCCAATCGGATGGACGTCCGTCGGTGAGCAGGTGCCACTGATCCTGGGTGCAACGACCTCCGAGCATCACGCACTGCTTGCAGGTAAAACGGGCTCTGGCAAGTCCAACCTGCTCCATGTGCTGATTCAAACGCTGTGCGAGAAATACTCGCCGGCAGAAGTTGATCTCTACTTGCTGGATTACAAAGAATCTACGGAATTCAATATCTATGCAGACCCACCACTTCCTCACGCCCGTTTGGTCGCCACGGAAAGCGATCCCGAATACGGCGTAACGGTGCTGAGGCATCTCGTGGATGAGCTGGAAGAACGAGCGCGTATTTTCAAGAAAGCGGAAGTTCGTGATTTTGCTGAATACCGCGCGGCGAGCAGCGAGCGACTACCACGGATTCTTTTGGTCGTAGATGAGTTCCAGGTTCTCTTTGCAGGGCAGCGCCAGGTCGCAGAGGCGGCAGAACAACTGCTCTCACAGTTGTTAAAACAGGGCCGCTCATTCGGCATCCACATCCTGCTTGCGACGCAAACCCTGAAAGGCATTAATGCACTGTCAATCGCAAGCATAATTACCCAACTGGGATGCCGTATCGCGCTGGCGTGCGGTCAGGAAGATTCCGCGATGATCCTCGGTGCAAACAACTGGGCGGCGGCTGAACTCAAGAGCCCTCCCGAGGGCATCATCAATAATGCCAACGGTGCGAAATCCGGCAATGTAAAGCTGCTGATTCCACTGGCAGAAAACACACTCTGCCGCGAACACATTGCAACATTGGCGGGATATGCGACACAGCATGGCATGGCCGGCAAGACGCGAATTTTCAGCGGAGCCAATCTGCCGCAGCTGCCTTCATCCAGTGAATATCAAACGATTTGCGGACAAGACGACACCCTGCTTTTAGGTGAGCGGCTGACATTCGATGCCCAAAGGCTGACGATCCCGCTCACCCGACGCTCAGCGTTCAATGTCCTGTTCAGCGGCTACAACGACCAAATTCACGACGGGTTGTTGGCCGCTACGCTTTGCAGCATTACGTTCCAAGACAGCTTCGATGAGATTGTCTATTTCAATGGGCGTGGCGTTGCACCAGGCGGTGGATTTTCCGCCGCAGCGCAGGCGCTCGGCGCACGTCTAAAGATGTTTGACGACATTGCCGCGCTACCACTGCAGGCGATAGCCGACGGTATCGGGACGCGCCGCGTCGCGTTGATCATCGATGGTCTCGACGCCGAGAAAGCACTTCATCCGTCATCCGCATTCAGAGCCCCCAAACCTGGTGACCCCCCTTCACCCGCTGACCTGCTGAAGCGCCTGGCTGAAGAAGGACCACGCAAGGGGATATTCGTATTTGCATTCGTTGACCGTTGGCAACGCTGCGCTGGTGCTTGCAAGGATCTCTTCGCATCTTTCGAGTTACGCGTGGCGTATTGCATGAACGAGGACGATGGGGGATCACTCGTGAGTGGTGGTATTGGCAAGTTCAAAGGCATCGAAAAGCCAAATCGCGCCGTTTTCGTCAACAGAATGACAAACGAAATCGCATGGTTCCGGCCCTACATTCAAAAGAACTCTCAATGAAAAAGTTTCTGCTCACTTGGTATGGCATCACGGATTTTCGCGCATCGTTAGGCTTTGAAAGCACAGACGGCCCAATCGCCGCGGCACTCGCTGCGCAGGACTATTCTGATGTCGTTGTTCTCTGCTACACACGGTCGGACGAGACAGATAGACAGAGTCTGGAGACCCAGGGCGCCTTCAACGTAGCGTTAGCATCAATCCATGACTCGAATCAGCAAAAAGACTGGAAGTCGACCAGCGATTTCGTTTCCAGATTCGCCAATACTGCAGCAGCGCACGAACATTTCGTCCGCTGGTTAAACGGCAAGTTTCATACTGCCGGCAGTAGTCCGAAAATCAGCTTCAAGAGCGAAAAACTACGCGAACTCAACGACAGTGAGGGGATCTACGCTTGCGCTATGCGGGCTCTGGATTCTGTTGCAAAAGCGGCCGGCGAGAAGCTTGTCACGCTCTATTTGAGCCCTGGTACCCCTGTGATGGCCTTTGTCTGGGCCTTGGCGGCACTAGGACATCCGAATCTCAAAAAGAGACTCCTCGTATCACCTGTTGTTGGAAAACCACCCGAAGCCATCACCTTACCCGTGGAATGGCTTGAACGGCATGGTGCAAGCCAGAGAGCGACACGCAACGCGGTAGACGGATTTGATGTGACATACCATCTGTTTGGCGAGCAGCGCATGCCGGCGTTGCTAGGCATCAGGCAGTTTTCATCAACCCGGCATATTTTCGTGAACTCGAATGATTTCCCCGCAGCCTGCATGCAGGCATTCATTCACGATGGAAACCTGGAGGAACTCGCCGTTGATCCCTGGGATGCCCACGACGCTCATGAAAAAATCATCGGTCATGCCAGGAGCCTGCCGGCAAACGCGCGAATTGGCGTCAACCTGACTGGCGGAACAAAATTGATGTTTGCCGGTGCGCTCTCGGCAGCCCGGGCGCTGGGCGCTGTTCCCTTTTACTTTGACAGTCGCAATCAGCGCGTGACGTTTGTGGACAGTCTTCGCCGCGAAGCCATTAGACCCATTGATTCGGTCGAAGCATTTTTGCTCCTCAATGGGGATGGGCTGAAGTTATCGACGACTGGCGCGATGGAAGGGATATCGTCAAATCGCCGCCGTCTGACCGAAACGCTCTGGAAGTATCGAAGCAAGATCGCAAGTTGCTACAAAAAACTATGCGAACTCAATAACAACCACGAAAAGCTGCGCAAAAGAGGAGCAGAACTCACGCCGTTCTCCGTTGAATGCAACGGCTTCCTTTTCGAGTTTGGACAAGACAATGTCGCATCGGTCGTTGGCTACGGACTGGATCTGCGTTTCAAGAATTGGGTTGATTTCGCAAAATACCTTTCCGGCGGATGGTTTGAGGAATACGTATATTTGCAATGCAAACCATACGAAGACAGGGGAATCATCAAAGATTTGCGTATCAATCTCACGCTGCAACTTGATGGTGAAAGCCAGGCAGGATCATCCACTGGGGATGCCCAGCATAACGAACTCGATGTCACGTTCACGGATGGCCACTCTCTCTACATCGTGGAATGCAAGGCAGGAAATGTAACGCAGGAGCAAGTCATGAAGTTGCAGAACCTGGTTCGTTTCTACGGTGGCGTCGAGGGCCGTGGCATTGTCGCTTGCTGCTTCTCACCAAATTCGGAGTCGGTTCGAAAAAAAATCAAGGACGCACGATTGACGCTCTGTTGCGCAGGAGCATTTTCCGAACAGTTGCGTGCGTTGATGAATGGCATCGAAGCACGCACCAAATCAATCGGGGAGTCCCTATGAGGCTCTACCTGGTTTGTGATACCTCCGGCAGCATGAGGGACGGGGGCAAGCCGTTCATCATGAGAACAACCGTCATGGCTATCGCCCAATGGGTGCGCTTGGGATATGGAAACGCACAAATCAGGTTGTGCGCGTGGGCATCCGAAGCATGCCTCGTCCCTGATTGGAGCGAAAAGCAAGAGTACCCGGCACAACTGCTCGATTGCCAAGGAACTTCAAATTGGAAGGCCTTGATTCAGTTGCTTGGGGAACAGCCCGACGGCAAGGTTTTGCTGTTTTCTGATGGGTTTTGGTCGCGGGCCGATGCGAGGTTATTCAAGCAATGGAAGGAGTTCCTGCCGCCGGATGCACTGCGCATTGTCAAAACGGGCGCCGATGCCAATCCACAACTCAAAGGGCCGGATGTTTTTGCAGCTGAAGATTTATTCGCCGTACTGGACGGTTGGCTGGAAGCCAATTCAGCATGACGCTTTGGAAGAGTTTTGGCGCAAGTGTCCAAGGCCCAGGGCATGTAGTTACAGGTACCACCAACCAGGACGCATGGGGATCGTTCCACCACGCATGGGGGGACGGCATTGTTGTTTCCGACGGTCTCGGCTCAAAGCCGTTTTCCAACTTCGGAAGCGATGCCGCCTGTCTGGCAGTGAAGTATGCGGCTCGCGCCTGTCGTGACAAATCTGAAATGGACCACGACCTCCTGTTCCAGCGCATCACATCCAATTGGTTAACCCTTGTCAGGCCACTTGCACCACGCGATTGCGCAGCCACTTGCCTGTTCGCGTTCCGGCTTGGAAATGGCGTAATCCACCTGGGAATGCTCGGCGATGGCCTGGTTGCCGCAGTCAGATCCAATGGCTCTGTCGTGTCTCTGTCCGAGGATAAATCACAGGGTTTTTCAAACATCACTGCTGCACTCTCGCCGAATGTTTGCGCGAAAGACTGGCGGCATGCATCGCTGCCAGAGGAAGACTGCGCGGCCATCCTGCTCTGCACCGATGGCGTGGCGGACGATCTGGAGGATGTCGACGGGTTCGTGAGGGGCGTTATCGAAGCACACCGGCCCCTTGCCGCCATAAGCGCCAACCGACGTATCCACGAGATGCTCGAAAACTGGCCGACGCCAAAGCACAGCGACGACAAGACTATCGCCTGCCTTTGCCGCGAGGAGATCACGAATGGATAAATCCGAAGAACTGAAGCATTCAAAGCCGCTTTGCGATGAATACGGCAATCAGCACTACCTGGCCGAAGAGCTCGCCAGAGGCGGACAGGGCGTAGTGTTTCGCACCAGGGATGCTGATTTGGCGATCAAGCAGCCAATCGATAAATCGGGCGGCCTGGACAAAGATGCCAACCTGCTTGAACGCTTCAAGAACATCCGCCTGCTGCCCATGCCTTCGCGCATTCCTGTTTCCCTGCCGCTAGCCATTCTGCGCGACGAGCCGGGTTATGTGATGCGCCTTTTGAACGGGATGCAACCGTTTGGCGTTCTCGAACACGATGGCAGGACGAAGAAGCCGCAGGAAGATTGCAATCCTGTACTCCCCGAGTGGCTTGCAAAAATTACGGACAAAGAGATGGCGTTGCGGCTCTTGCATTATGCCAAAACGGGCTCAACCCGCCGCCGCTTGTTCGCTCTCTCCAAATGCGCATCCATCCTCGCCCGCCTCCACAGCGCAGGGTTAGTGTATGGCGACATTTCGACGAACAATGCGTTTATCGCAGACGGCTTAAGCGATGTCTGGCTCATTGACGCCGACAATATGCGCTTTGAAATGCCCGACGGCGGCACTTCTGTCTATACGCCAGGCTACGGCGCGCCAGAAGTGGTGCGTGAAACTGACTCCTCGCGCCCGCGCTCGGATTGCTGGGCCTTTACAGTGATGGCATTCAAGACATTAGCTCTGTGCCACCCATTTATCGGCAAGAAAGTGCTGGAGCCAGACGAAGACGAAGGTGGCTGGGACACCGAGCCGGTTGCAGACGCCTCCCCCGCCGATTTGGACGAGAAGGCCTACGCCGGTTATTTGCCTTTTATTGATGACGACGATGACGATTCAAACCAGGGCGTTGGTGGCCTGCCCCGCGTGTTGGTAACGACGCCGGGTCTGCGCCGGCTTTTCCAGGAAACTTTCTGCGGCGGAAAAGAGCAGCCGCACCGCCGTCCGGCGATGGCGTTCTGGGCACTGGAATTGAAGAAGGCATTCGACCTATCGCTGCAATGCCATGCGTGCAGCATGAGCTACTTTGTCGATGACCATACTCAATGCCCTTACTGCCATGTCGCACGCGCTTCCTTCATCCGCGCCATAACTCCGCGCGGGAATATGGTGATTCCCGGCAGTGCCACAGAGTTCGCGCTCCCAAACCGGCTTTTTCACCCGTTTTCATTCGAGCATGACGACGCGCAAGAATACGAAGCAGTTCTGGACTTTAAAGCGAAAACCGCATTCCCCGCACGAGGCACGAAGACGTTCCCCGACACGCTGGCTTTCGAGTTTGTAGGAGGAACGAAATGAATTTTCAAGAAATCCCGGCCGATATCTTCACCATCCGCATCAAGCGGACTGACAACACAACGGATACCTTGCCAGAGCAACCTGTCTTTTCGATTGAGAGCAGTCCGTTGCGACCCGAGGAATTTGAACTTCGCCTCAAACAGGCGCTTATCTGCGTTCGAACCGTGCATGCCATTGACACCCGTCGCCTCAACGCAGAACTCGCCAGCGGTCGCGCCATGCTTGCTCAACTGGTCAATTTCGCAGCTGACGGCAGCATGGAACTGCAAATCGCCTTCTTCACGGGCGAGTGCCTTGAGATGGGTGAAGTCGAAATCGGCGTGGACGAACATGTGGAAATCAAGATTTCGAAGATTGAGCCTCGCAGGGGTGAACTAAAGGGAACGCGTCTTTACGAGCGGCTTGTTGAACATTGCTGTTTCCGACAAGACGAGAGCGAATTCTTCTTTCTGACTGCCGGCCCGGCAATTGATGAAGCATTGACGCCAGAAAAAGCCCGAAAGCAGGCTGAAGACCATGACGACGGAACCGAAACCCAGGAAACGGCAATTGATGCCGAGTCGAATGCGGTTCCTAACAATGTAACGCACACCGCAAACATACGGCCGACCCGCAACAACTCCTTCTGCATCACCGGCGCGGGCATTCGCTTTGTCGCCACTGAGACCTCGTTGCCAGAGGGCAAATCCATCTTCATGACCTCACGCCTGACCGAAATCAGACGTCGAACCGATCGTGCATTGCGCTTGGTGAAGGGCACACTGCGCTTTACTGACTGGACGCAGGCCGGCCAGATTCGAATCCTCGCACAAGCACAACTGACCGCGCTGACCCAGGACGATGTCAGTTATCTGAAAAAATGGGACGAGTTTGGTGATCTGGAAGGCGAGTTACTGCTCAAAAGAGCCCGGGTCGTCGGTGCCTTGCAGTTTTCCAATATGGCTCCAAAACGAGATGGAACAGTTTCTGTTCGTATTTCCCAAGCCAGCGATGCTGCCTTGAGTGCATTGGCAGGGGGGGTGGTGCCCGAAGTCAAGATGATTGACGAACTACCCGATTACCTGAGAGACGAATCCCTGCGTTTCAAGGATTTCGCGAGCGGAATCGAACGAGCCATGGAGAACGAAAAACCTGCCCAACGCAATGAGCGACAAGACGCGAAGGCGAAGGTGAAGGTGAAGACGAATTTCGAGGTATCTGATTTTGACAAGGAATCAAGGACGCTCACGCTCAAGGCTGAAACATTGCCGGGGGAATCAGGCACGCTCATTCTTTCGTTGGCAGGCGAAATTGCTCAGATCAAGCGCCGGTTATCCGCTCGCCGCTCGATCCTGGAAGGCCGCGCAGCCAACCCCCAGCTTGGGCTGCTGATTGAAGAAAAAGCGACAATCGCACCAACACGCAAGCCACCGGAAATCGCGCCACTGACAGCATTTGTTCGTAATAAAGTGTTCAAAAATCAGCCGACGGAGAAACAGCTGGACGCGATCAAGTACGCATTGGAAACACCGGATATTGCACTTATCCAGGGCCCACCCGGCACGGGCAAGACCACAGTCATCGCGGCGATTCTCGAACGGCTGAACGAGATGGCAGATAAGCGTGGCGCGAACGTCAAAGGCCAGGTTCTGCTGACAGGTTTCCAGCATGATGCGGTCGAAAACATGATTGAGCGATTGTCGCTCAACAGTATTCCCGTTCCGAAGTTTGGCAAGCGCTCCAACACGCAGGTAGACGGCTCCAGCCTCTTTGAGAAGCGGCTGGACGAATGGTGCGCAACACTCGCGACTGAATTGCGCGAGCGAAATCCGCGGATTGCCGACATTGAGCAGGAAATGGAAATCAAGCATCTGTGCCTGCAATACATTCAGACCCCGACGCGCGCGCTGGGCGCGCGTCTCGCCGGGGAAATCGCATCACTTGGCGTAGCGATTATCGGTGAAGAGTACGCGCGACGTGCCGTAAATCTCAAAAACAAGATGTGCCTTGAAGAAAAGCTCAATGACGACACCAACCAGTTGCTCGGCGCCGTGCGTCGTCTGCGTTGTCATGCGCAAAGCTTCGCAGATGACGGGGCTGAGCGAGCGGCTGATGCACTGAATGATCTGCATGAGCTACTTGAAAAGAAGGACCGCGATTTACTGGACAACGCCAGCCTGTGGCGCAACGAAGATGGGCCCCCGTCATTCCTGAAGGAGTTGACGGTACTGAAGAAGACACTTCTTGCCCGTTTCACCGCTCCTCCGGTCTTTCGTGTAGAGAAGCAAAACGATGAAGTCGTAACGCTGGCAATGCGCGCTATCGAACGCATCAAGGCTGCAGGTCACTCCGCCAGGGACAAGAAGTCTGTCGCGCTTGCCGAGTTTCTGGCCGAACTTGAAAGCAACCCTTTCGCTATGTTGAACGCGGTGTCTGAGTACAGTTTCGCGTTCGCTGCCACCTGCCAGCAAAGCGTGAATCGAGGGATGCAGATCCAGAAAGGCATCAAAGGGGGTGATGCCAATCAGAACCAGCAAAGGATGGAATACGAGTATGTGATTGTCGATGAGGCCGCGCGTGTCTCGCCTCGCGACCTCATGGTACCGATGGCCCAAGGCAAGCGCATTATCCTCGTCGGCGACCACCGTCAATTACCTCACATTATTGACGACGAAGTTGCTCGTCAGATGGAGGCAGGCGAAACAGAGCTGCAAGAGTCGGACTGGCTCAAAAAGTCGATGTTCCAGTATCTGTTTTCAGAGCGTTTGAAAACGCTTGAGGACAACGACGGCATTACCCGCCGCGTTACGCTGGACAAGCAATACCGCATGCATGAACTGCTGGGCGACTTCATCAGCCGTAACTTCTATGAACGTTTCGCCCCATCGGAGAGATTTGGCTCTGGTCGGCCCGCAAGCGATTTTGTTCATAATCTCCCTGACACGGATGGCAAACACGCTGCCTGGCTGGAGGTACCTGTCGACAAAGGCAAGCATCAACGTAGCGGAACCAGTTGGATACGGCCTGCGGAGGCGACCGTCATCGTTCGCCAGTTAAAGAAGTGGATGGATTGCGAAGCCGGCAAGGATCTGACGTTCGGCGTCATTTCGTTTTACAAGGCGCAGTCTGAGCTCATCAGCAAGCAACTCGGCGCGATCGCGGACAACGACAAGAAAATTCGTATCGGCACGGTGGACTCCTTCCAGGGCATGGAATTCGATGTCGTCTTTCTGTCAACGGTGAGGACATTGCCACAGCACTGGAAGCCCGAAGACGATGACCGCGAGAAACAGGCACGAACGCTGTTTGGTCACCTCTGCCTCTATAACCGCCTGAATGTTTCGATGAGCCGCCAGAAAAAACTGCTGGTTGTGGTGGGCGATTCAGGTTTGCTGAATGGAGAGCTTGCCGCGGATTTTGTTCCGGGTCTGGTTGATTTCCACAAACTCTGCCAGGAACACGGAGTCATGCTGAAATGTTGAATCTCCTAGATTACGGTAAACCAAACCCCTTCGGTGCAACCATTGGCAGGCCACGCAATCTTTCCTGGCCCGTCAGCACCTATCGCGTAACCCTGCCCAGACCATCCGAGGACGGCGAGAGCCTGAACCCGTTCGAGCATGTCATCCTCAAACTGCTCGATGCATCAGGCGCGATGGAAGCTCAGGCGCTGGCAGATGAAACCTGCATTCCGATCGACTTGGTCGAAAGTATTCTCTTGCGTTTGCAGGACAAGGCTCTCATTGACGAGTCCAAAGCCATCATTGAGCAAGAACGCGACAACGGCGGCAGTGATGTTGAAAAAACGCCTGTGTATGTCACCGCGCTTTTGTTTCGTGAACTCGTCACCGGCAAAATCCTCCCTTTCATGCATTGGCTGGACGACGCGAATCCATTGCAAAAAAAGCAGGGTCAGGAGGGGCAATTTCGAACGATTCGTTGGAACAATGCCCACAAAAACAACCCACCCACTCAGCGAGATGTCATCAGTATATTGCGGATGATGCAGAGAAGGTCGGCGGCCTTCGGGAGGGACGAACCAACGCTCAGCGTCCAAAAGGTCATGATCGTTGAGCAACCTGAGATGCATTACCTTGACTGCCCGATTGCAATACAGAAAAGCGATGGTGAGTTCCGCATCGCGGATCCGTTTGGCACTGGATTTTCGTTGATCCTCGAAGGAGCATTCGAGCACTTGCTTGAACAGGACGAAAAGCTGTGCGAATGGCTGGAACAGTGGAAAGTCTCACTGAGCAATCCGCGCGCAAAAAACCTGGAAGCAAAGCCCAAAGAGCCGTTCGACACCGACATCAATTGGGGGCACTACCCGAAACTCATCTCCAGTCTGCGCCTGCAGTCGAATGCCGCCTTTCACTCCATCGCTCAGGTTTACGCCTCAGTTGAATGGGCACTGTTCTACGCTTGCGGCAGACGCCCCTTTGAGGATGCAATTACAAGACTGAGATTCACCGCGCAAGCAGAACATTCCGCGCTACTTGCGAATGCCTCGAATGATGTAGGGCTAACCTTGCCGCACTTTGGATTGCGGCCAATTCGAGAAGGAAAGCTGCTGGATTTCCAGAACGGAAAAGCGGAGCTGGAGACGCTTCTGTCCATTGCAATTTTGCAAGCACAAACCGATGCATCCCATCCCTTGCAACGCATCGCGGTTTTGCACCCGACGCTCATCAGCCATTTATTTCGTATCAAGAAAACGCGCGATGAGAAGGGACATGGAAAAGGCAGCGTTGACGCACCGGACGTGGAGTTGTCGGATGCCCCTTTCATGCGCGAATTGGTCCACGCACTGCTTCCGGAAATCTTGTTTTCCGACATAGCCGTCTCGACGCCTGACAGCGATGCCCATGCCGACTCCCTGCTGGATGGCCGCACAAGTATCCAGAGCGAATTTGGCTTCAAGACATTCAACCGCCTCGGTACGAACTTGAAAGAGCGCCTCATTCATGCAGAACGCTTCTTTCTGTTCTGCAAAGACGGGGATGACGCACTCGCTTTCGTTCGCGATCTGTATGCAGCGCTGCAATCGGTGTTCGAGATGTCACTGGCCAGCAAATTACCGCCGGATGTCAACGATGCGCAGCTTGTCGAGTCCGCTGGAAGCAGAGCCATCTGCGCCGGTTTCTGCAATGAACTGCCTGAGGGCCTGCGCACCGTCAAAGCTTCAGCTGTCCGGCAAACGCTGCAGGGTACCGGACAATCGCTCGGGGCCTGTGTGCTGGCATTTCTGCTTATGTCCGATGCCGACACCCTCGACTCAATCGCGGGCTCGCAGCCGTCGTTTGTGGACGATGTGACGGATGTCATTACCCGGCGAGGGCACGGTAATGAGCCGCTGCCGCTGCCAAAGGCGGAAATCGCAAAGCTCCGTAAAGAATCCTACAAAACTATCAAAACACTCATTGAGGTATAGGGAATGGAACACGTTGGCGAATTGGAAGATGCCATGAAGCAGGATGCTACGAACCATGCGGTGCGCGAAACCGACATAGCACTTCGGGAGCAGGTTCTCGCCGGGCTTGAACGATCCATGTTTGAACGCGAACAGCGCATTGTCGAGGAAAGTCGCGCGCTTGTAGAAAAAAAGACCCAGCTCACCCAGCGTGAACAAGCGCTTATCGGCGACGAACAAAAGCGCGACGGGGGCTTCGCCGACGAGCGTGCCATCCTGAATGCCGAATTGCGCGATAAACGCATCGATACCGAGCGCGAGATTGCAGATAGCCGCGAGCAGAAGCTTGCCGCCCTTGACGATGAAGTCGCCAGGCTAAGAGCCAAACGCCTGGCAGATATTTCCAGCGCTGAAAACATTGAGCGCGATCGCATCCGTGCCGATATATCCAGAGAGCGCGAAGCATGGGACAAGCGCCAGGACGAGGCACGACAATTGCTCGACGCTAAACACTCCGAACTTGCAAGGCAAAAAGGAGCGCTGTCGGCCCTGCAAGGCGAAATCGAAGGGCGAAAACTGGAGCTTGAAAACTCCGAACGGGCTCTGGAGCGCAAGGATCAGCGGCTGGAGCAGCAATCGCAGAGGCGTATCGAGCAACTTGATGAAGAACTCGGTTTGCGCCTGGAAGAAGCACGTAAATCACTGGATGCGCAAAAACAGTCGTATGTGGAGGAAAACAACCGCCTGCGACAAAGCCTTGCAGCACAAACCGGCCTGCTTGGCGCATTTGAGCAGTTGAAGCGGCAACTCGGTGGCAAAGAACCGGTCGAGATCCTGCGCGACCTGAACAGTCAAACCGATGAGCTGAAGCGCTTGCGTGAAGAACTGGCGACGCGGCCCACCGAAGAGATGCGCGAGCGGCATCAGGCACTTGAGCTGGAAACTAAACATCAGAAGGCCCGTGCAGACGAGGCTTCACGGCAATTAGAAAACAATAGAGCCGCTGCCGCGGAAGCTGGCGATCTACGCCACAAAAATTCCGAACTTGGCGCGGCAATTAAGTCTCTGACGCAGCAGGCTTCCATCTTTGAGGGATCGGCCAACGAGGCACAAGCCGAACTCAATCGCCTGCGTGCTGCTTATGAACGTCCCGCTGAAGTCCAGGCGCGGCACAAGGAAATCGAGATCCCGCACTTCAGCGCGGAAAAAGCCAAGCCGCCAGTCAAAGCCGAAATTGACGAAATGACATGGCTCACAGGTATTGGCGGTGCCTGCAACACATATGGTTTGCACTTCAATCCCCGTATCCTGAAAGCATTCCATACAGCGCTAAAAACGGCCGAATGGTCTCCCCTTACCGTGCTCTCGGGCGTTTCCGGCACCGGCAAATCCGAATTGCCTCGCCTCTACTCACACTTCGGCGGTATTTTCTACGAGCCGCTTTCAGTCCAGCCAAACTGGGACTCGCAGGAGTCCATGCTTGGCTTCTTCAATTCGATTGACAACAAATTCGACGCCCAGGCGGTGTTGCATTTTCTGGCGCAAAGCCAGAAACGCTGGAGTGATGATTATCCGGGGTTGTCAGATGCCGTCTGCCTCGTTCTTCTTGACGAGATGAACCTTGCCCACCCTGAACTTTATTTTGCCGAATTCCTGAGCAAGCTTGAGCTGCGGCGCGGCAGGAAAGGCGAGGATGTACCGTTCCTGCCCGTAAAAGTCGGTGCTGGAATGCAACCCTACAAGCTCCCTCTCGGCCGTAATGTCCTGTGGGCAGGAACGATGAACCAGGATGAAACAACCAAGTCACTCTCCGACAAGGTCATCGATCGCTCCATCATTATTAATTTCCCGCGTCCTACCGAACTTAAACGTCGCCTGAAACTAATGCCACTTGATGACTCCAATCGTGGCCCTGCGTTACATAAAACATCTTGGCAGAGCTGGGTGGTTCAGGGCAGCAGTTTCTCGGAAGAAGAGATCAAGCCATTCAAGGAGTTCATTGAAAAAATGAATGACGCGCTGTCGGTTTCCGGCCGCGCGCTTGGCCACCGAGTCTGGCAGTCCATTGAATATTACATGGCAAACTACCCGGATGTTCGGGCTGCTCAGAGGGCAAAAGACAAGCACCTGCTGGCGAAAGCGATGCATATCGCTTTTGAAGATCAACTGGTGCAAAAGGTCATGCCCAAGCTTCGCGGCATCGATACGCGAGGAAAAAGCCAGACTGAATGCCTCGACAAAATCAGGGGCCAGATCGTTGCCGGCATTGGCGGCCAGAGCTTCAATCTTTCCGAAGATTTCGACCTTGCCTGCGAACTGGGCTACGGCCAGTTCATCTGGCAGTCCGCAAACTATTTGAACAGTGCCGACACCAAAATAACAGTTCTCAGTACCGAGGCGCTCGCAAACACGACCTCTGACAATGACGAAGAACCCCATCCGTTATTTCAAATAAACGAGCAGGACCAGAATAAACGCCAAAAAGCATGGAACATGAAGCCCGCTAATAAACGGAATGAACTACGCAAGCAACTGGACGAAAATGCGAGGGCTGGAAAAATTGTCGACCATGATATCTGACCCTTCCCAATGGGTGAAAATCAAGCTGCCAGATCTCTATGCCAACTACCGAGGCGTTGGAGAATATAGTGACGTAGCGCGGATATTGTTCGAGCAATCAGACTGGTTTTGCTGTGCCGTCGACTTTGATCCCAAAAGCGGACAGGCGTTGCCTCAATCGCTATCCTCAGTGCTTTCGAAGATTGCCAGGTACGCGTCACCAGAAACAGGCGCACTGGTACGCGATCGCCTCTGGCGCATCACTGAACATAGTCGCGCTTCAGTAGAGCGGCTTTTCCGTGCACTTAACGAAACACCACGTCGTGAACAGGCGATGCTGCCTGTTCACGCAGTGCGAGAACTCGACGCAACCAGTTTCATCAAGCTTAGCAATCGCCCGGGACGCACTCTCCGGGAAAAGCTCTCAGGGAACCCTTATCTGCAGGCCGTCCGTAGGTTCCAATCCGTCGACCTGCCGGAGAACCGCCTTCTAAAAGCGTTTGTTGTTCGCCTTGCGCAACTGCTCGAGTTGCGCAGAGATTGCCTCGGTCACGAGGACGACTTGCTCCCAACAATCCACATGTGGCTGCGCTGCGACGAAGCGCGGAATATTGCGCGATGGGACAACCTGCCGCCTAACAACACCCTCCTATCGCACCGTGATTACCGACGCGTATGGGATGCGTGGCGCTGGCTATCGACTCTGGATGACGACACCGCTGGTGACCTGTCAAAACTGAAGGAGCGCAACCAGACGCTGCGCACCTGGACCACATACGCGAAAATGTGGACCGAAGGAGCGCACCGCTTCGCGGACATGCCCATTTTTTTCGATTTCGAAACATTCGAAATTCGTCCGTGGCTGCCAAATGTTGCGGTTCAGCAAACGCCAGAAAAAATCCATCGGAACGTCGGCGTTCAAGGAATCTCCACTCCGGTTTGCGTGGATCTCACCCTGTTGCGTCCACGCTATGCCGCTGCTACAACCGCCAAATCCCTGCCCGATACTTTCCTTTGGCAACAGTGGAAAAACGATGACGATGCAGTGGCTATCGAACTCTTCAACGCCGATGCCGCCTACCATCATCCCCATGTGTCAACGCTTTCCGTTCCAGACCTTTTTTTCTCCAAAACCACCTCCGAGCATCTGGACCGTGCCGCACGCGCATTTGCCTCCAGGCTACACGCCGTGTTCAGGAGCAATACGCTTGTCTGGTTGGTTCCCGACGCACTCAACGACTTCGAACTCGATGTCGTGCGCCGCAATCTCAACGCACGCTTCCCGGACGCTGAACCTCTCCCCCGCAGCGTTGCTGCCGCCTTTGAACGAGTTGATTACTCAAAAGTAAAAGATGGTTTCCCCATCGTGGTCATTGATACCGTAGGCGGCAAAACGTGTGTCACCAAACTTCTTGCCAAGTTCGACCCCGACATTAAAAGAAGCCTGCCCGAAACCGGTGGCTTTTATTGGGAACGGCACCCCCCGATAGTCATCGCAAGCGCGGAATCGGAGATACCTGAACAAAAAAATTCCGATATTGCTTCCGTTGACGCGCAAGGGAAGTGGTGCGATGCGACTCGAGCAGTGAGACCACCTGTCATTGATGCATCGACCCTGAAACGTGATTCACGCATAGGGCCATTTGCATTCGCGATCAACTTGACGGAAAGCCCGGTGACCGGAGGCATTCGCCTCCACAATCTGCAACAACGCGCCGGAGCAATTGCCCTCTGGCGCGACCAGGTTCCCGAGCTGTCGATCAAAGTACTGAAAGATGGACGCCACCAGCGATTCCATCTCGTGTCGCGGGGTACAACCGTCAAACCAATTCGTGGCCGGCCGGTCATCATCCACGTTGGCGAAGATTTCACGCTTCCGGCCGGAAAACCGTTCTATCAATTCCCGCTTTTCCTGGGTGAGAGTTCCGAAGATCTCGGTTACTCGGCCCGCCTCGACTCCACTGCATTTCCATTGAGAGAAAACACCGTTTGCAAACTTCACCTAACTTTTGAATACGGTGTGGACGACCCCTACAAACTACTCTTCATACCCCACGACGACACTTTCCAACCGGTCCGTGCCACATGGCAGCGTACGCAAGAGGTCAGCATCACTGATAACGCTCCTGCTCCGGAGTACCCTGCTCCCGTAACATGGGCGGACTTGCGCCGCGTGCCAAAACCCAACAGCAATGAGACATCTGATTTGCCTAAATGGGTAACAAACGCAATCGGCCGACTAGACCAGGATTTTTACACCCGCCCCAAAGCCAGGACGATCGGCGTAATAAAAATGGACTGGTGTCTTGATAAAAAAGGAGGGCATTTCACCTTTGCCGATAGGGACACCACCGAGGGTCAGGTCTTTATTCATCAGAATAATTTCATTCACGGACTGAATCATGCTGACTTTACCCAGGGAGATAGCATTTCATTTGAACTTCAAGAAAAAGAGGGAAAACACTACGGTCGTAAAGTGGCCGCGCAAAATCATACAGAAACAGAGCGTCTGAAGGATTTAGACGAAGCATCAACCAGAAGCATGGTCAAAAAAATACGCAGCGGACTCTATTATCCCGTCATACAAATCTGGTGCGACGGACGTTCGATCGACGACCCGGAATGTCCGAAAGAGTTTTCCGAGTCAACCCGAGACGATATTCGGTATCTCGTTGCGTTACTGAATGAAAGCGCTCTTCCAGAGCCTATAAAAAACGAAATATTTTTTTTAATGTGTTGCATGGGCAAGGACGCACCCGACGAGTGTGTTCAGTGGCTAAACGAACAGGTCGCCAGGGAGAATGTTTTCAACCCACGAGCACTTGGTTTTTCGCTGGGCAGTGTATCCGAGCCGTGGCAGAAACAATTATTGTCGAAGCTTATGGAGCACGCCACGGAAAGCGCTCTCCGGGCTTTTGCTTATGCGGTTTGGCGAGACCAGCACTTCATTGAGAAGTTTGATTTGGCACAGCTCAGGTCAATGCTTGATTTGCTGAGCGCGAAGCTGAGTCAAATCAGATCGTGCCCACCAAGGCAAGGCGAAAATGACAAACGGGTTACCGTCAACTGGACTCGCGCTACAGCAGAATTACTCGAGCTTCTACTGGGTTTGCTTCGCGTTCGTGATTCCTCAGACGCTGAAATCAAGATGCTCCTTCAGCCGCATCAGAGGATTACCAAGGAACTGGCTAATAAGGTCGAACGGGTGACGGAGTTAGTCGCGCAGTCAAGGGTCGGTCTCTTTTCCCGGGTGCAGATCAACATCGAGAAGCCCGACGGTGACCACACCCCTGACCTGCTTTTCGCCCTGCGGCTCTATCTCACTGGCGACGATGGCGCAAACGCGATCCACATCACCAGCATCTCCGATAACCTTGAGGAATGAGCAACAGGGATCCGACATCAAGCGCCTCCGATCCCACCCGCCCCGGCAAGACTTTACGCCATACACGGAGTGGGATCTAACGTATGTTCATTTGAGTCATGCACATGAAAAAGAGTGGTGCCTGGGTTACCCCGCAGGCACTCCCCCCTACGCGGGAAGATGCATGCGGGTTCCAAAATAACCGGCAACGTCCGGGATGAGCTCCGCCGCTTCCCAGTCCGCTGGGATTCCCTGCTGAATCTCACCACTCGCCGTCTTCCTCAGGTCAACGGCAAACAGTGGATCAACAACGGCATCAGCCTCGCGTTTACGCGCCATGAATATTTCGATCTGCTGGCGCTCCAACATGTTGCTTAAATGTGGATAGTGGACTTCCAGCCACGGTGGCGCTTGCGCGCCGTTGCCCGTCTGTATCAGACGGCGTTCTATCTGCTGAAATAGCGGTTGACCCGGCCAATGCGCTGTTCAAGATCGCCAGACGTCCACGCCACGCCATAGTACATGGCCCGATCACAGGTGCAGATTATCGACTTCCCGAATGGTATCGGTGCCAATCATGATGTAAGGCAATCCGGGAGTATTGAATTGCTGGATCGGACGTTTATGACCTTGGCTGTTACCGGTAATACCCACGACCGGATCCAGCTGATGCAGGAAATCGAAGTCTTCACTGGGTCAGTTTTCGGTCAGCGGCAACACCTCGAGGATAGATTCGAAATAAGGCTCATAGTTTGTGGACAGATCGCCCTGCGTAAAACTGGCTCCGTAGGGGTCATTGATTAATGTGCGCCCTCGATCAACCGGCGTCTGCAAGAACTGCTTCCACTCCTGCGTATTGCTCAACCGCACCTGCTTGTCAAAAGTGGCCTGAACGCAGGCATCCATCTGCTTTTCAACTTGATGTTTGCGCGCGATGAACGAAGCGACCTGGTCCTCATCAACGGACCCCTGCAGAAAGGGATAATAGATGCTCAGATCAGTATTACCGGCATGTTTCAGACGCTGGTTGACGCAACCGAACAATCGATCAAGGCGCCCGACCCGCTGCTCATTGTCACCGGGTGACCCAGCCAGCCCGTAGTGATGAATCTGATGACACTGCATGTGCAGATTGACTCCCTCCTGGAGCACAGAAGTAGACACCAGCACATTGGGATAGAACGGACTGTTGAAGCCAAGGATCAACCGCTGCCGACTATGACTATTCTCTCCACTGGCATACAAGCCCGGGCTGGTGAGACCTTTAAGAATTCGCCACTCATGATCCCAGTGATTGAGACCGTGATCAATGATCTTGCCGCACAGCTGATCGAAGGTTTCAAGCGCAGCAATGAAGTAGCGCAGCATCAACGACCCGTCAATCCTGCCGCTCACCCACTGATAAAAACTCCGGTAATTGCCATGCACATTCCTGTCGCGCCTACCGCGTCGGAACTCAACAAACCACCCATAAAGCTCGACAATCACCGGGCTCGCATGCAGGAAGCCAGCTTTGAGATAATTGCCAAAATTTTCCGCAACCGCCTTATCCGACTCAGCCCAACACTTGAGTTTTTGTCGAAGCAAATCGGGTAACCGGGGTACCAGAAGCGACCAAACGCTAAACATGGGTTGATCGAACTTGCCGTCCGGCTGTACACGATCACCGATCGCCAGCTTTAGCTGTTCCTGATTGCCCCAATGTTGAAAACGAGCGAATTTAGCGGCATTGGCATAGTCCGCCCTCTTCGCATCTGCCTGAGTGTAATAGCCGGTATAACCCGCCTCCAGGTAGTCAGATGCAGGCTCCAGAAACAATGAAAATACACTTTCTGGCTTGCTGAAGCGCAAACGTGAATTGACACAGTCGATCTGGCCACCCAGCTCCTTTTTAACCACGAACAGTTCAGCAATACGCGATGCCAGTTGGCCGCCATGCTCGTCGCTGTCCTCGTCGTCGCCAACAATGTCCACAGCCTCGTCCGTGACAAACGCATGATCAAGTCCGGAAATGAGCTGATCATAAGACGCCCGCGACCAGCCAGTCTTGCGCCAAACGCCCACCCGAGGGTCATTTAAGGGTATGCCCCAGGCCTGAACAATTATGCCTGCCAGTAACTCGTCATAACGCTCATTGACCCGTTGAGTCAGTTCGCGGACCGAGGGAATACGCCGCACAAAAATCAAATGCTTATGGTCATGCAGCATCTTGTCCTGACCATACAGGTCCTCGGGCACACACTGATCAATCAATGCACCGTATTTGGGGTGGTCGGGAAAGGTACCAAACTGCTTGCGGTAATCCCCCGTCAGCTCGCGTAGAAGCTCTGTATCACTGGCCGTGGAAAAGTCCTCGGCAGCTTTGTCCACAATTTCTATAACCTCGTCATCATCGCTGCTCTGAGCCAAAACCGGGAGATGGCCCATCGACTCAAAGCCCTCAAGATAACCATACATAAGGCTCTTGTTTTCTTTCTGCTTGCGCAGATCCGCCACCAGCCTTTTCTGATAAAGCGCGAAGAACATCTCCGCATTCGGCCGCCCCTCAAAGCCAGCGGGTATGGCTTTCTCATGCCGATAGTGGCGCTTACTGTACAACCCCCCAGCGCCTTCCATCAGCCGCAGTCGTCTAAGGGCATACTTCTCCAACAATGCTTTGGTTCTAGCCGAGCCACTGAGCGCTGCCAGCTCGCCTTCGGGGTCAATCTCAGTGAAGTAGCTGAGAATACTCTGCACATCGATCAACCGAGAGTGACTCGGAGTTGCCGTCAGCAGTAAATTCTTCGCCCCCAGTCGATGTCCTTCAGCACCAAAAAGTGCACGCGCAGCACTGACCCGCTGGGACCCACCATTCAAATTCCGCAGGTAATGCGCCTCATCGACGATGATCAGATCGAAGCCGGACTCACCCAGCTTGTTTTTGAGCCGCTGATGAATGATCCCGGCTGCAGCTTTGGCCGCACCCGCTCCATCGGACTTGTCCTTTTTCGCCACCAGCCCACTGAGGGAATGAATAGTCGTCAGGTATAAATGCCCGGTTCCCCGCTCAACCTCATTCACCAGATCATCCAGTCGATAACATTCTTGTACCGAGGGCACCGGTCTACCGTCGACACTGCTTTTCACACTGTGGTCGGCCTCGCGGTAATGTTCACGTACAAAAGTTTCGAATTCACGTCGCCAATGCCGGCAAATATCCCGGCCTGGGGCCATGACCAACACACGCGCTTGCGGCTTCAACTTCCACAACAAAGCCGCCACACCAAGCGCCTGAAAGGTCTTACCCATGCCGACCTCATCGGCCAGCAGTGCAACGCCATTGGCAGCAAGCAAGTTCCATAGGTAAGCCACGCCTTCGGTTTGTTTGGCCGCCATCGATTCACGATTATCCGGCGCATAATGCCAAGCGGGGTCATTGCGCTCAAAGTTGATCCAGTGCGAGACACGCTGCGGGTCTAACCCGCCCCAGGTTGGCGAACTCATTGTGTGCCCCACTTGCCACTGATTAGCTGATACTCCTGCTGCAAGCGCTGACGATAAGCATCGTTGGCGCCAGCCGGTAATTCAGGCTCCGTAATAAACAATGCCCGCCATCGCGACAGCGGCACGGACTGCCCATTTTTGGGTAAGCGTTGACGAATACGAACTGCCAATTCACACAGGCCATTAACTTCCTGAGCCAGAAACCAGCTGAACACATCGGCGCCGTTTTTTCCGATACGTTCAGCCGCTTTCCCTACCAACTCCTCCAGGCAGCCCGGCCGACTAAAGACCCAGCGTTCGAGCGTATGAATGTGCTCAATCTCATGAAGTCGCGCGGCATACTGGTAGCTGGCAGAAAACAGCCGGAAGTAGCTGATCTCGCCTGAATCTCCCACAGCTTGCATCGTATTGCTCCCATCCCAGGTCGCCCCGTCCAAAAGCAGCTCGCCGCTCTCGGTTTCTCGCACCCGGTAGCTTGCATCTTCCAGCGAAGGTTCGTTACCGGCATACGTCATGGCGTCAAACAGACTTTTCAAATCATCGTACTGCTGGGCGCGTCGATGCTGCGTGTGGGTTTCGATCAGCATGCCAACGTGGCAAAGCTTGTCCCCCCTAAACACTCTGAAGCAGTGGTCGGTGAGTAGTGCGCGCACTGTACCTATGGGCAGATCAGAGATCTGGAGGGCTTTTTTCTGCGGCATCCAGTGCAGAGGAAGTGGCTTTTCATGGTCAGGCAAGCGCAGGGTAAAGTCCTGCTCCGGCGAGCAAGCTGCATGCCACTGACCTTTAAAACAGTAGGTCTGGCTGGCCCAGTCAAACGTTACGGCAATATCAAACGGCAGGGGTTCAGGCGCCACAAGCGCCTCGGCTGCCAATTGTTCATCCGTAGCAAACAGGCCGTCATGTGCATCCAGCACCTTACCCAACAGCGGATCAATCGGACTGTTGTCAGCAATAATAAAGCCCGCTTCGATGTTGTTGTGGCGCCCGTCAGCCTGCCCGCCGACTCGTGCATTGGCCCCCGCATGGGTAAAGTTCCAGGAACCGATCGCCAGGTGCCTGGAAGTCTTCCAGAGTTTGGCGTGGCACATGGACATCCGCTCATCCAGCGCGCGCGGGTTCTGGCACAGAATCAGTTCTTTGTCCTTGAACAGTTGCCCCAGCGCGTCACTCCACTGGGTCCGCAGGTACTGCCCATCCACTCGGTCCGCCACCAAGCTGACCTTCAGCTGGGGCTGGTTGAAGTTCTGTTTCAGATCACGAATAAACCCTGCAAGGTCTTTGGGAAAATACGGCGACCACACCGCCAGACGCTGCAACGATTTACCACCGAATAGTTGGCTGATGAATGCCTCACTCTGGAAGCTGTGGCAGAAATGCACGGGAGACTCGCTTCGAGCAAAAACTCTACGTTTTTCTAAGGGGCACTCCTCGCCCACATTGGCAAAAACAACCTGAAAAAACGCTTTCAACGACTGGTAAAGCGCCAGGGTTTCCACCGATACAAAATGAAAGACTTCCTGATTGCGCCCCCAGCCACTGAGCGTCAGGTTGGCACTGCCCGCACCCAACACGCGGCCATATTCCCCCTCCAGATAAATCACTTTGGCATGGAAAAGGCTGTCTTCGGTGATCCCCAGGCGAGTCAGCTCAACCTTGTTGCCCGGCGATACTCCATATACCGGTATCGAAGTGCGCTTGTTCTGATCGGCACCAATAAAGCGCCGATCGCAAAACACCCGAAAGTCAATGCCGCTATCATTCAGCACCAACTGCAAGGCCTCATAATCCATACGCGTGCGTGGGATCTCTGCCCCCAGTATTGTGGGCAGCAGGTAGGTTTCGATAAATTCGATATCAATATTGAAGCTTGTCAGCCACACCCGCTTCAGCTTGCCGCAGACTTTGATCTGTTCGGCAAAGGCATTCAGCAGTTTCATGGCTGCCCCCCCCGGTAACCAGCCACCAGATTTCGGAACTGCGGGATGTAATAATTATTCACCCAACGCCCGGCTGGCCATTTTTCAGCGGTCGGTAAAGTCGTAGTGCGGGCATTGACTTTAATCCGCTCAAAATCCTGCGCTTGCACCCAAGGCTGCTGCCCACGACCACGCATCACCCCTGCGTGATAATCGAGCAACCCGCGCAATTGCTCGGCAAAACTTCCTGTACGGGACAGCTTCAGTAAATATCCCAGGCGTTTTTGGCCGGTGCCGGTCAACACGGAAGTCAGCGACGGAAGTTCTTCTATCTGACTAGCAGCGGTTGCCAGGGTATTGGCATTACGACCAAGCGCCTGCCAGTGGGCCTCGATCTGCGAAATACTCTGATTCTTGGCATGACGCGCCAAGGTAAACATCAAATCGGCTTCCGCCAGCAGAGGCTCCAGAGTTTGTACGTGAAGCAGTTTTCGCTGCTCCACGGGATCGCAACAGTGCTGACGACCCAAAGAAAACAATTGTTGTATGGGCAAAGGTAACTCGGGCGACTGCTGCGCCTGTTTATCGAGCACACTCAACAGAGCACCCGCAGCGCCGCTAGCCAAGCCGGTAATATCCAGCCAGAAATCACGGGTATCCGCACCCACTTGGCTTGGGCTTGGTAGCGCCTTGCGGTAGGCATCCAGCAGGCTGGCCGGCAAGTCATCGAAGGAGAACGTAGACTTGCGCCGATAGCCTTGCAGCAACTCCATCAGATGCGCCTTGGCTTCCTTGTACAAAGCTGCCAGTCGTTCACAGCCTTGGATCAGCAGGTGGCTTTTGTCCCACAGCTTGGCCGCTTCGGGCTGATGGTGGTAGTTGTAGGTCGCGTTAAAAAAGCCCATTTCCATAAAGGGGGTCTTGTAACGCCCACTCACGCCTAGCCCCAACTGGCGTACGAGTAGGTAGCCTGCTTTTTTGTGGGTAAATTGAAGCTTTGGATTGCCTTGTGCCTCTAGCCGGGCACGGGCCTTACTGGCCCCCAGAATTCCCAGGCTTTCCACCCCTGCATTGGCAGGTGCAGCGACCATTGCATAGGTAAAAAGGTTTTCCAGGTAGACCAAACAAGCTTGACGTAACGCCAGACTGTGTTTATCGCCTACCTCCTCGACCAGCGCCTTGCTGGGTTGCACGGCATCGTCGTCGCACAAGTCGCGAATCAACGTATGGTGCAGCAGGTTGAGGGTGTAATTGCGCACGTCGTTGGAAATGGAATTGACCCGGTTGCGGAAGATCTGCTGGCCAAAGGCCGACCAGATCACCAGCACGCCTAGAGGGTCGATATAGCTGTCGCCGCTCAGCTCGTCATCGTATTCAGTCAGAAACCGGTTTAACTGCATTGCATTCCCTTGTTTGAAGCTGGCCCGTTATATCCCCCACATCCCGTCAAGAAAATTTTCCAGCGCATCTCAAGCGGAGCCACTTGAGTGATGTGGGGTAAGCGACTTGAGCCTTCGGCTCAACACGAACGATGGGATGAAATATCTTCGATATACCAAAGGCATAAAGCCGCCACGGCCACCATGACTACACGCGGAGCCATTAGCTGAGCAGTGCTGGCGTCATCCCAAAATTTTAATAATGTCGAAAAATCCACATTTCAGCCTTCAAGTTAGCTTTTATGAGCTATCAACGCTTACGCAGGAAGAAACGCAGGACATCCCGGCAAGCTTGTTCCAACGATGTTTTTTAGGAATGTCTGGATGCCTGATCCTTAAGCAGGATGCTAAGGATATGCAGCGTAGAGATGGGCGCTCAGAGAAGAAACGTCATCCTTGCGAGGCAAATATCTATTCATGTCCTTTTGCCAGCACGATACGCTTCATCCCTCCGTACGGCAAAGCCATATGCGAACGTCAGCCGACCAAGCGTGTCGCTTAGTTAAGCACATGAAAACGACAATCCGACTCTGAGGATCCTCATGCCCAGGGCGCGAATCACGTGAAGTCGAGCTCAGCCCCCATTCAACATCTCTCGAACACTTCTGTCTGCGCACTCAGCCCTATCAGTCCAAGCGAGAGTATTGTTCGCGATTTTCAGAGCAACGATTAACTGATCAAGAACGGACAGCTCTGCGTAAACGTCCGTTCGGCCTGAAGGTCTGACTGGACGCATTGACGTGCTGCTTGTGCCTTCCGGGACAAACTCTGGCCTTTGTATCAGCCGAAGATTCCACCCAGAGCCAGTCGTTTTGTAGGGGTAAAAACGACAAAAATAAAAAAGGGGTCGCGAGATAAAATCTCGCAACCCCTTGAATTATATGGTCGGGACGGAGTGATTCGAACACTCGACCCCTAGCACCCCATGCTAGTGCGCTACCGGACTGCGCTACGCCCCGACTGGTTTTTCATCTCACCCTTCACCTCGAAGAGCGCTCAAGAATATATCGCAAGCTTTTGAAAACTGGAAGTATTCAAAAGCAGCTTTTTATTTCTTGAGAACCAACAGCACGTCTTCCAATTCGGCAATCATCTGGCGAATCATCTGTTTGTATTGGGTAGTGTCGTCTTTGGCTTCATCGCCGGACAGGCGCAAGCGTGCGCCGCCGATGGTGAAACCTTGATCGTAAAGGAGCGCGCGGATCTGCCGGATCATCAGCACGTCCTGGCGCTGATAATACCGGCGGTTTCCGCGGCGTTTGACGGGGTTGAGTTGAGGAAACTCCTGCTCCCAGTAGCGCAGCACGTGTGGCTTTACGGCACACAGCTCGCTGACTTCACCGATGGTGAAGTAGCGTTTGCCCGGGATGACGGGTAGTTCGTCGTTATGACTTGGTTCCAGCATAAGCCTCAACTCGGGCCTTCAACTTCTGCCTGGACGAAAGGTGACCACACGGCGAGCCGTGATCGGGATTTCTTCCCCCGTTTTCGGGTTGCGGCCAGGCCGCTGGCGTTTGTCCCGAAGGTCGAAATTGCCGAAACCGGACAATTTGACCTGCTCGTTGTCTTCAAGAGCTAGACTGATATCCTCGAAAAACAGTTCTACCAATTCCTTGGCTACCCGCTTGTTCAGGCCCAGCTCTTCA